>CAYSLK010000001.1:0-8972 GCA_964431885.1 uncultured Dehalococcoidia bacterium
GGGCTCACATCTGTGCAGCTAAGATTGGTGCAATTGGACTTACCAGGTCTCTGGCTTCAGAATTAGCCCCATTTAACATCCTGGTTAACCATATTGTCCCTGGCGCCTTCGACACAGACCTTGAAAACTCTGAAGAGGCCAGAAGGAAATCTCTGAGAGTATCAAACATTCCAGCTGGACGACTTGGACTACCAATTGAGGTAGCAAAACTTTGTACCTTTCTTGCGTCCACCGAAGCTGATTTTATAACAGGCCAGGCAATACACATCAATGGCGGCGAAATCTCATTCTGATTATTGGAGGACAACATGAGCACAGGTCTAGCTACTTATAGACCAAGTGTCAACGGAACAACTCACATGGTATCCGCCGGCCACTACCTGGCCACTGCTGCAGGATACAGCATTTTAGAACAAGGTGGTAATGCGATAGATGCAGGTGTAGCTTCTGGTATCGCAATTAATGTTACTCTCCCACATGCGACAAACTTCGGCGGCGTAGCCCCAATAATGATTTATCATGCCGAATCTGACTCTGTAGTTACAATTAGTGGCCTAGGAAGATGGCCCCGGGCGGCCTCCTTAGAATATTTTAACGAGAAGCAAAATGGCCAAATCCCCGTAGGTATATTACGATCTGTTGTACCTTCTGCGCCCGACGCCTGGCTTACCGCTCTAGAAAACTATGGTTCAATGACGTTCGAACAAGTTGTTTCTCCAGCCCTCGCTTTAGCACAAAATGGCTTCCCCCTATCAGGAATAACGGCTAAATTTCTCGGCAGATCTGAAGAAACAGGAGAAGGCAATCTATCTAGCTGGGAGTCAACAAGAGCAATCTTCATGCCCAATAATAAAATACTTAGAGAGGGTGATATCCTCATACAGAAAGACCTCGCAAGCACCTTTAAAAGACTAATAGAAGTGGAAAAAGCTAACGCATATAAAGGCCGGGAATCAGCAATTAGGTCCGCACGAGATTATTTCTACAAAGGCGATATTGCAGAAGAAATGACAAAGTTTAGTGAGCAGCAGGGAGGATTCTTCACTCTCGACGACTTTAAAGATTTTTCAGTCAAAATGGAAACTCCGGTCAAGGGATCATTTAAGGAGTATTCTATCTTCACCTGCGGACCATGGTGTCAAGGACCAATAGTAGCCCAAACTCTTCAAATGCTTGAATCTGACGACCTACCGGCTATAGGTCACAACAGTTCAACTTACATCCACCTCGTATCACAAGCTCTGAACTTATCTTTCTCGGATCGACATCATTATTACGGAGATCCCGATTTTGTAGATGTTCCCATAGAAGGTCTGCTCTCTAAAAGTTATACTCGTACCAGACGGGATATGATCGATATGTCTAAAGCTTTTTCAGGCATGCCCGATCCCGGTAATCCATGGGCTTATCAGGAAGGAACTACCGGCAAGCATCCGGCACAAAAATTAACAGCCCTTCCTGGAGAGCAGGATCAAGACACAAGTTACACATGTGTAGTTGACAGTCAGGGTAACGCCTTTTCGGCCACGCCAAGTGACGGACTCTTTGGAAGTCCCATCGTACCAGGCTTGGGTTTCTTGATTTCTAATCGAGGTTCCCAAAGTTGGCTCGATCCTGAACATCCTTCCAGTGTGCAGCCATGGAAAAGACCACGACTTACACCTAATCCGGCTATAGCTTTCAAAAATAACAGACTTTTTATGCCATTTGGCACCCCCGGTGGCGACGCACAGTGCCCCTCAATGGTACAGATGTTTATAAACATCGTGGAATTCGGAATGAATCCACAAAAAGCGATTGAAAAACCACGATTTGTGCCGTGGAATTTTCCTAATTCATTTTGGCCACATACCTATGTTCCAGGTCTCTTACATCTTGAAAATAGAATATCCGAAAAGACAAAAGCTGAACTAAATGGCCTCAAACATAATTTGACCACAGTCGCAGACTGGTCGCCTACCATGGGGGCCTTATCAGGAATAGTGGTAGACCATGAATATGGAATTCTAAGGGCAGGGGCAGATCCAAGACGTGATACATATGCTTTCGGGAAATAGGCCTAGACTTCATTCCGCATCAACATTGTAAACAATCTAGGTACTTCAATAGTTCTCATAAAGGAGAATTTATTCTGCTAATTACTGTACGTTTATTCGCTATATACAGGGAAAAGGCGAATGTGAGCCAGCTAGACCTAGATTTACCTACCGGATCCACCGTGAGGGATTTAGCTAAAAAAGTGGTTTTGATGTTTCCCATGATCATAGGAGACCCATCTAAACTAGTGATAGCTATCAATGATGAATTTCAAGATCACGACTTTCTATTAAATGAAGGAGATGAAACTGCTTTAATTCCCCCAGTCAGCGGCGGGACAAACTAATCCAAATGAATTTCGTCCTGAGGGTAGCGGTTAAGATATGATAGAAATAACACTCGATCCACTTATACCAGAGGATTCTATTAAGAAAGTCACGCGTGATTATAATGGGGCAGTTTTGACATTTTTAGGTACAACACGTTCTGAGACTGGAGATAAGAAGGTACTCTATTTAGAATATGAAGCTTATAGACCAATGGCAGATAAGATGTTACAGGCAATAGTAAATGAAATCCATGATAAATGGCCCATAATCAAGGACATATCTATCTCCCACCGACTCGGACGTCTTGAAATTGGGGATATCAGTCTGATAGTAGCCATAGCGTCTCCTCACAGGGCCGATGCTTTTGAAGCCTGTCAGTACAGTATAAATAGAATTAAGCAAATAGTTCCAATTTGGAAGAAGGAATTCTTTGAGGGCGGTCAAGTCTGGGTAGGAAGTCAAGAAGGAAATTAGATTTACTGTAATACCTTTGTATATTTAGAGGTGACGACTGATCACGGTCTTGTCAAATTAACATCCTAGTTCACGAATACAAGATTAATATCATCCGTGATTATCTGATTTCCAATCAATAACTTATTGCTGCTATTGACACCTACGTATGGGTTTCCAAGTCACACTACATATATGTAATATGTACAATAAGTTTCACAGGTATAAAACTGCATTTTACTATTTAATCAAAAAGAGATGTTCAGCTAGGCGGAGATACAATAAAGCTCTAAATCCGGCATCGTAATTCGTAATTACCACGTTAATTAATACGTAATAGTAAATCAGAAACTAGATAGTTCCTAATTTCACAATTATCCGTGTTGCGAGGCGTGCATTTGTCTGCTATATTACGGTATCAATTATACACTTGGAGGGATCGCATAGTGGTCTAGTGCGGCCGCCTGCTAAGCGGTTAGGGGAGTAATTCCTCTCATGGGTTCGAATCCCATTCCCTCCGCATTTGTCTGTAACCAACCAACTTTAGTCAAAATGAGTCAATATAAGTTCCTATAATGCAGAATTATTATATATGGACCATCGGGTGCCAAATGAATAAGGCCGATTCAGAACGGCTAGAAAGCGCTATGGGTCAAATGGGACTTTCATCAACCCAAAGTCCTGTAGATGCCGATGTCATAGTTCTAAATAGTTGTGTAGTAAGGCAAAGTGCTGAAGACAAAGTTACTGGACTGTTGACAAGTTTGAAGCCGCTGAAAAATACTGACAGAAGTCCTATCGTAGGCTTAATGGGCTGTATGGTAGGGCCCAACCAAGACGCTCTCAAGAAGAAATTCCCCTATGTAGATGTTTTCATGCAACCGCAACAGTACGAACCTCTGATAGAAGTTTTAGGTGAGAAACTTGGCGTGGACCCTGAGGGTTGTGTTGGCCCACTGTCAGCCAAACCGGATGTTACTGCTTATATACCAATAATACACGGATGTGACAAATTTTGTTCCTTTTGCATTATCCCATATCGTAGAGGCCGTGAAATCAGCCGCACTATTGATGAAGTTGTTTTTGAAACCAAGCAACTTACTCACAGGGGTGTTAAAGAGATTACACTTCTAGGACAAAACGTGGACTCCTATGGACATGATTTACCTGGCAAACCCGATTTAGGGGATTTGCTAACCGAGTTAAATGAAATAGCGGACTTTGAACGTATACGATTCCTGACATCACATCCAAACGATATGAGTGATCATATTATTGACTGTGTTGCTAGCTTAAATAAAGTATGCGAGCACATAAATTTGCCATTTCAAGCCGGTGATGACTCTGTTTTGAGCAATATGAGAAGAGGCTATACAAATTATCACTACCGGGATCTGATCGAAAAAATTAGGAATCGCGTACCTAACGTGTCATTAAGTTCAGATTTGATCGTAGGATTTTGCGGTGAAACTGATGGCCAATTTGAAAAGTCCTTGCAATTGGTAAAAGACATTAAATTCGACAAGTTACATGCGGCGGCTTACTCTACTCGTAAGGGAACTATATCCGATCGTATGATGACAGATGACGTACCCCTAGAAACCAAGAAAAAGCGTTTAGAAATTATAGAAAATGTGCAAAAAAGTATCCTCACCGAATCAAATGCAAGCCTGGAAGGCAAAACATTCGAGATATTGGTTGAAGGTCGGAAACGTGGTAAATGGTTCGGACGAAATCGGAACGATAAGTTGGTTTATTTTCAAAGTGACATCACTAAAAAAGGTGAAATGGTTGACGTGAAGATAGACGACTCAAGTCCTTGGTCCCTTAACGGGACCAGAATTCAAGAAGTTAATCTCTAAGGGGGTAGAAAAAAGAAGTGGCTATCAAAGCTAAAGCACCTACCATACCCATTACCGAGATCGAGCAATCTGCATTTTGTCAAACCGATAATAAACTAAACAGCAAGACTCTTGAAGAAGAGTTCAGCTCAGGAGTCCGGTGGCAAAAAATTCCGATTAGATACCTGAAAATGAAGCCGGACGAACTTGATATGAGAATTAAGGATTCCAAAGCTGCCTTGGGGTCTAAGATGGTCATATTGGGCCACCACTATCAACGTGACGAGGTGATTAAATACGCTGACTACCGTGGAGATTCTTTCAAACTATCCCAATTCGCGGCCTCACAGCCGGATTCTGAATTTATCGTATTTTGTGGTGTTCATTTCATGGCTGAAACGGCCGATATCCTTAGCAGCCATCACCAAAAGGTTATTTTGCCAAACTTAACCGCTGGATGTTCTATGGCTGATATGGCTCATGTCGATGACGTTCTAGACTGCTGGGACGATCTCCAAGAAGTAGGATTATCATCAAATAGTGTAGTACCAATTACCTATATGAATTCCACAGCAGGTATCAAAGCTCTCTGCGGTCGTAATAATGGGATCGTTTGCACATCCACAAACGCTGCAGGAACATTTGAATGGGCATTGAACAGGTCGGATAAAATCCTATTCCTGCCGGATCAACACCTCGGGCGGAATACAGCTTTGAAACTTGGTATAGATGTGAACGACATGATAGTTTGGGATCCTTTTAAACCTCTTGGTGGACATAGTGAAGAGACTATACAAAAATCAAAGATTATACTGTGGAAAGGACACTGCTCAGTCCACACGAGATTTACTGTGGACCAAATCGAACGAGCGAGGATTGAATATCCTGATGTGCATGTAGTGGTGCACCCGGAGTGCACAAAAGAGGTCGTAGAGTCGGCGGATAGTAACGGATCCACTGAATACATAAAGAAAGTGATAGAAGAATCCCAACCGGGGACCGTATGGGCTGTAGGAACAGAAATCAACCTAGTGAATAGACTAGCGGATGAGAATCGAGATAAGACTGTTTTCTGCTTAGATAGTGTGGTATGTCCCTGTGCAACTATGTATAGAATCCACCCTGCTTACTTGGCATGGATCTTTGAAGGCTTAGAAAAAGGTGAAGTGATTAATCAAATAAGAGTGGATGAAGATACATCTCGCGAAGCAAAGATAGCGTTGGACAGAATGCTATCCGTAACATAATAGACATGTAACGCACTCTAAATGCTATATGTTGCAGAATTCTCCATGTAAATCTCTCAATAAATGTGGAATTATCAGTCTTCTCGTGGATGCGAATGGAGGCCCCAATGATACAGACCCCAATAGATTTAGAGTCTTTGATTGATAAAGCTCTCTACGAGGATCTTAGCATAGGAGACAGAACAACTGACCTTCTAATAGAGTCTAGCCTTCAAAGTACAGCAACTCTCGTTGCTAAGAACAATGGAATACTAGCTGGATTGGAAGCCTGTATGAGGGTATTCCATCGTCTTGATCCACTCATCTGTATTACTCCGGAGATCTGTGAGGGAGCCACTCTTAAACACGGGCAAGTCATAGCACGAATATCAGGTAAGGCTCATTCCATACTCAGATCTGAGAGAACGGCTTTGAATTTTCTCCAACGTACCTGTGGAATTGCAACCGAAACAAGAAAATATGTTGATCAAGTCGCTGGATTTAATGTAAGAATCATCGATACTCGTAAAACTACCCCAGGTTTAAGAATGTTAGAAAAATACGCTGTCAGTGTTGGTGGGGGGTATAACCACCGGATCAATCTCGGCGACTGGGTTTTAATTATAGACAATCATATTCAATTACTTAAACGACAAGGAATGACTTTAACAACCATTATAAAAGCAGCCAAGGAACGAATATCTCATACAATAAGAATCGAAGTAGAAGTGGAAAACCTGCATCAAGTACGAGAAGCTATTGAGGCCGGTGCGGAAATCCTTCTCCTCGATAACATGAGCATTGACGAAATGAGCGAATCTGTCGATCTGTCGAAAGGGAAGGCTATTACAGAGGCATCTGGCGGTATTAACATTAATACTGTGCGGGCTATAGCGAGCACAGGAGTGGATCTCATATCGGTAGGCGCCTTAACTCATTCATCAAAAGCGTTAGATATAAGTCTTGATATCGATTAAAATACCACTCCTTAGTTTTATGTATTCATGAACAAGAGATTCATAATTTAGATGCGAATAAAAAATAGACTAACCCTAGGTCTAATAATACTATTAAGCCTCTTGGCGATTACTTGGTATATCGGAACCCAGGTTATCAATCCCACCAAACTCGATGGCATAACCAAGGATAACTTAACTCAATATAGCCTCTCTTACGTTAGTGATCAAGCGCAGATCGTTACCGTCAAGAGAGATGGTTCTAACAGGGCTATTATCTCCGACGATAACGGCTTATTCGCCTGGCCTACCTGGTCGCCAGATGGTCGCAAACTCATTTACTCCGGATTAATTAATCCGGATAAACCGGACCAAGAAATAAATCTATACCTCTTTAACATGGAAACCAATAGCGAAACTTTAATTGAACTCGGAGGTTACAAACCCGAAGGATTGCTAGCAAATGGATTGATCCATTACACTCTCTGGTCCCCAGACAATCAAAGTATAGCTATCATAGCCGTAACTTCATCAGGCGCATCTCTATTCGTTTATCACTTAAGTGATAAGAAACCTGCTCAACTTGTGTTAGGCCAAGGACCAATGTGGATAGCTTGGTCACCTGACTCTAAAAGTCTGCTAGCTCACCGAAGATTTGATCACTTCCTAATTGACAGGATCAACACAATGGAAGTGCATGATCTGGATATTTCATATGGCGGCTACCGGGCACCAGCATGGCACCCTTTCGACAACTCAATCACAGTAGCGATGGAAGAGAATGAAGAGATACTTAAACTCTTTTCCATTGAAGTTATAGACCATAACCGAGTTGGAAGCACAAGAGGACTGATGGAAACTTCTCCTGTCCCCATATTTCTATGGTCCCCCGATGGCACCATTTTAGCGGTTAGTAGCTCCGCGCGACTTTTACCATATGAGGATGTTGAATTACTCGTATCAAGGAAATTAACGCTCTTAAGGGAAGATGATGCTTCAATACCGTACTTAATAGAAGATAATATAATTGCCTATTTTTGGTCACCTGACAGTTCTAAAATTGCTTATGTGCTTGCATCTGAAACGCCGGGTGTGCTGAGGTGGATGTTGCTAGACGTCAGACAGGGTGTCAGTAGGCTACTTGCAGACTTCATTCCATCAAGAGAACAGTTGACAGTTCTTCAGTTTTTTGATCAATACGCGTATTCCCATAATCTATGGTCTCCAGACAGTAGTGCATTGATCTGCGCCGGTAGAATTTGGTCAGGGAACATAACTGCTAACCTAGCGTCCACGACCAACGATTTATCAGACGAATCAGACATTATACTAATTGAAACCGACGGTTACTCTAACCCTATACCAATAGCAAAAGGCGTGTTGGCATTTTGGTCTCCTAAATAACTCGTTGACGTCATTCTAGTTCTTCTGGTTAGAATCGATGATTATGGTTACGGGACCATCATTATTAAGAAACACTTGCATATGAGCTTGGAATGCACCAGTCTCGACCTTGAGACCTGTATGACTAAACAACCCAAAGGTATATTCGAATAGTTCCCCGGCTTTAGTTGGTTCGGCGGCATTTAGAAAGCTAGGCCTTCTGCCCTTCCTTGTATCCGCACATAAGGTGAATTGGCTAACGAGCAAGAGTTCTCCATTAATATCTAAAATGGATCGGTCAAATTTTCCCAATCTATCCGGAAATATACGAAGATTTAGGATTTTGGAAACAAGGTATTCAGAGTCTGATTCAGTATCGCTACGGGACACCCCTACAAACACCAATAAGCCGCGTCGAATTTGACTAATATTCTCGCCGTCGACTTCAACCGATGCTTGATTTACTCGCTGGACCAACGCTTTCAATCTTCATTTTGCCTTTGTTGATGTTTCAGACTTTGTTGTCTTGGCTTCTGATGAAGATTTGGATTCAGCAGCACCCGTAGTGCTTGGTTTTTCTGAGTCTGTTTTTTCAGCAGATTGCTTGGAGTCGCCTGACTCTGTGCTTTTTGTAGTGCCACCGCGCTTGCCATAATCGTTCACGTACCACCCACTGCCCTTAAACATTATGGGAACAGCATGAAATTTTCGGCTAGCTCTTGCCTGACATTTTGGGCATTCCGCTAC
>CAYSLK010000002.1:0-10185 GCA_964431885.1 uncultured Dehalococcoidia bacterium
ATTTTCTCTATGAGTGGCAAAAAGACAGGGCCGATTATTGCTGATCCGGTCCCCAACATTGATAGCAATGCGAAGGCGTTAACCAAATGTTCACGGGGTAATAAATTTGGAACCATAGCCTGTCTGGAAGGGATATCGAAAGAGAGTAATATCCCATTAATCAAAGAAATGGATATTAGGTGCCATGGCTGTATTACATTGAGAGCTACTAGTAGGCCGGTTATTAAAGCGGTGGCTGAAAAGCAACCTCGTGTTATTGTGACCAATCGAACCCTGTTGACTCGATCGGCTATAACGCCTCCCCACATAGATAAAACTAATATTGGACCCAAGCCTGTAAAGGTCAAGATTCCTAAATAAAGCTCTGCATTTGTTAATTCGTGCATTAGCCAAAGGCTTCCAGCCATTAGCAGGAATATTCCAATATTTGACGTTGCGTTGCCGATCAAGAAAATTCTGTATTCACGAAATTTTAAAGCTGCTAACATTGGCTCTATTTTAGATTTAAAACACCTACAAAAGAAAGCGAGAAATACCTACAAAAGAAAGCAAGATTTGTAAAACTGGAAAAGGTTGTGGTAATTCGTGCATATCTAGGAGCAAAACCGGTCGAGTTGGGTCAGGTTGCGCCTGTAATGGTTAATTCCTATTATGTGAATTATTGGAATCTGCTAATCTTATTAAGTCAAAATCTATACACGTTACGTTTTAGGGCGTACAATGCAGCGGAAGTTGAGGTGGTTTAATTCGTGAACGTAACAGATATAGCCAAGAATGAACTAAAGCGCATACTTGCGACCAGAAGCCTTCCTCCAGATAAGTACCTGAGGCTTGCAATTCCACCCACATGGAATGGTCCTGGGGACTTTGGCATAGTGATCGACGTTGAAGGGGATGGCGACGAATTTATAGAAGTAGATGGAATCCGGCTCCTTGCCTTAGACCCTATATTGGTAGAGAGACTCGCTGACGCTGTGTTTGATTTCAAGGAATCAAATGGCTCAGATGGAGCTGGCTTCACGCTAGACGTATTCTGAGTTATAAACTGAAGATCGAATTGCAGATATTTTGATGCCAATTGACATCAAACCTGCCAATGTAGCCCAAGTCTATGAGCTTTGACCCTTTTAACCAACATAGGTAATTAGCGGTCATAACTGTCACACTCGTCATTTAATTGCTCCCTCATTTGACGCCCTGACGTATAATCAAACAAATGGCTGCTACACAAATATATTCCGCCTCTACACTTCGTCAGAATGAGATTATTGAGTCGAAACAAGGAAAAATATAACATGGGAGAACTGGATGGAAAAGTCGCTATTGTTACTGGCGCCGGACGCCTCAGAGGAATTGGTAGGGCAGCTGCGTTAGCGTTCGCTAAACTTGGGGCTGACGTTGTAATAACTGGTACAGGACGAAATCCCGATAACTTTCCTCCCGATGAGAAATCAGCAGGCTGGAAAGACATTGACAGTACAGCAGAACAGATAAGAACTGAGGGCCGCCGTGCCTTGCCTCTGATAGTTGATGTTACTAAGCCAGAAGATGTCACCATGATGCTGAATAAAACTATTGAAGAATTTGGTGGGGTCGACATCCTGGTTAATAATGCTGCTTTCGCTAGAGTTCCGGGTATAGTACCTATCTTAGAGCTTGAACAACACATATTTCAAAAAGTCATAGACGTCAAGCTAGTAGGTACCTATCTTTGCTCAAAGGCCGTAATCGGTCATATGCTCGCCCGAGGTAAGGGCGGTAAAATAGTGAATATTTCTTCTATTGCGGGTAAAACAGGCGGTGCCTCTAGTCTATCCTACAACTCTGCTTGTTTTGCCCTAGTAGGCATGACACAGTCTATGGCACAAGAATTAGGCCCTTACGGTATCAATGTTAATTGCGTTTGTCCCGGAGCTGTCGATACCTCCAGAGTCGATGATTTAGGACGAGGAGAAAAATGGCTCGATGCAATTAGTAACATTCCTATAGGAAGAGCAGGCACAGACGACGAGGTTGGTAGTTTCATTGCATATTTGTGCACCAATCATGCGTCATGGATACATGGACAGTCCATATACATCGACGGCGGTCAAATGATGATTCACTAACTCATCAAATATCTAAACTTGGCTCTTCATTGTCTCATCCGGAAATAATTGTTAGTGCAGCACAACGCAGGATATTCACGGGCATGTAATTGCTGGTACCGGCAGAAAGGCATCAGAATAATTCCAAGCCTCCCTTAAAGAGCACAGTGCTTGATACCATCAATTTGGCTTAGACAGTAATATTGAATGCTCAGTTGATTCCCTGAATCCTGCTGCGTTTCGGTGGCCTCCACCACCTCTTAATTTGGCTACTGCACTCACATCGAAATCTCCTAAATTTCTATCCGACCGTAAACTCCATATCTTGAGACCATCACCCCGCACAAAGAAGCATGCACCGAAAGGATACCGAGTATCCTTGGCAAGTTCACCAGCTACCTCGCTATGATATTGTGTCTCGTTTACTGCAAGTACCACATGGGTGTCAATTGTTACTTCAAATGCCCGTGACACACTATGTTGAATGTGCATTTTTTCAGAGCGCAATATCGCTTCCCCCTCTATCTTCCACGTGTTACCACGAGACATAATCAGATCCATTTCCTGCCAACTGTCGAATGTCCTAGCAAACGATCCTCTCCATGCTTTATTCTCTTCAGTATGAGGGAGTTGTTTAGTCCATAGGTCGTAATCTTGCACGTATGTCAATAACATGGGAATGGGTTCATTTGGATGAAAATATTCCCATGCTAAGACGGCACCAGATTTATTCATATCAAAATGTGTGAATGGCAAATCTGCCAAGTCATCCATTGCAGTTTTATGATGGTCTAGCACAAAGAGTTCACACCGATCGGCAGCTTGCTGGAGGATGTCTCTCGAATACGAAAAATCGACCACATAAACAGTCTCACCTGATGAAACCTCCGGAAAAGAATGTCCATGCTGGACTGGAATATATTCGGCTTTGTGCCCATATTTGAGCCAAATTGCGTAAGCAGCTCCGAATCCGTCATCACATCCAGCGTGGTATAAAACTTTCATTTTCGATCTCCTCGAATTACTGGTAATGACTGTTTGGCAATCACAACATCATCTATTGATCAAGATTTATTCAACTGCGAGATCGGAAAGGTTAGGCATAACTTTTTCTGCCATCAATCTCATCGAAGTTTCATAGGCTGCTTTGTCTTCTGAGTGGTCAAAGGTAAGCCAAAGCAGGTGACCAAATCCCCCTACCGTGTCATAAAGCCCTCTTAGTTTTTCAGTTACAGTATCTGGTGATCCAACTATCCAGAGGTGCTCCATCATGTATTCTATCGTTACATCATCGTCTGTCATGCTCTGGTCATGTTTCATAAATGAGACGAATGGATAGGCCCCACTGGCAAATAGTGGTCGAAGGTATTCTCGCCAGGCTCTTCCTAACATACCGTTTATAGCCCCTTCCCTAGCCTCTTCGTCAGTATCGGCAACCCATATGTCTCTCACAATCCTCCACTCATTTCTTGATGGCGGTTCTCGCCCACTTTCAGCAGCTCCTTCTTCTACAGCATCCCAATGACTGGCAACGTATACTGCGTTTAATCCCAGGCTCATTGGAATGTAACCACGTTCACCCACGATCTTTAAAGTAGCTGAATTAGGACTTGCTCCAGCTACACCTATAGGTGGGTGTGGCTTCTGATAAGGCTTTATGTGGTGACGTAGATTAGCGAAAGCGTAATCATCCGGATTTGGGATGTTGATATCCCAAAATTTACCTTTATATTGGAAGGGGCCATCCGTGTTTTCCCATAACTTTAGTATGATATCCAGGGATTCTCTCGTTCTTTCCCGGTGCTCCCCATTATCCATATCTACATTGAATAGTTCATGATCTGACTGTAGACCTCCAGAACCGATACCAAACATGTATCTTCCTTGCGCCAGATGGTCTAAATAAGCGACTCTCGTTGCCAATTCCACTGGATGGTGAAATGGGAGCAAATGGGCACCAGTACCGAGTTTGATATTTTTAGTTTGCAAGAGTGCTTGTGCTATCAGAATATCAGGTGAAGGTACTGGCTCCCATGGAGCTGTAAAATGCTCACCAATCCAGGCTTCATGGAGTCCGTATCTGTCTGCCATTCGAAGGCACTCAAGATCCCATTGTTGAGCTTCGTATGGAGGCCTTTCTGGCGGATGAGAAGGCATTAAAAATAAACCAAGTTTCATGTCAATAGACCTCCAGTAATGGGTTTAGTAAATAATCAGCATTAGTCGCGCAATGGTATTACTTCTGTCTTGTTATGGCAAGAGTTGAAGGAGCAACTGATATAACGGCCAGTAACTTAAATCTAGATGACCATTTTGACTGCAGGGACAGACCTGTCACCAAGCTGAAAATCGGGTCCTGTCCCTTTGATATAAAAACCTATCTCTTCAAAACAACTTTGCTTCTCTTCATCTTCCTGCGAAAGCATAGCATAACAATTCGCCGCAGATTTACTGGATGCCCATTTAATAGCATTTTGTACCAATTCAGGCCACACAGACATGAATCTACTGTGAGCTACCGCATCTATTTTACAATTACCTGCTTTATCTAAACGTGCTGTGGAGATCCCGGTAAGTTTACCGTTGTTAGTGTACGATGCGAACCAGGTGCCCTTGTTATCTTTACACATTTTCTCGAAGCGAGGATATAGAAGAAGAGCGCCTCTTAACATAGCGTATCGTGTCGAAAAAATTCCTGTATTAGAATCAAGAATTTGCCAGTCATGTGGTGTCGCGAATAGTGGCACCATAGTTACTCTCTCAAGAGGACTTCCCGGACGTACGGATGACTCTCCGGTTTCGGTACGAAAATAGTTGATTAAGAATTCTTCAGGTGATTCATCTCCTATGATTTGAGCCCACGCAATTGACCATGCTAGTCTTTTCCAACCAAGACGACTATAGACACGCATGGCGTTAGGATTGATTGTGCCTAGAAACCAAGCCTTACCTCCCATAGATTTAAAATCCTCACCGGCTTTAGCAGACATAGCGCTGCCAATGCCCAATCGACAAGAGTCAGGATCTGTGGCAACTTCTCCAAGTCCGCCCAATGTGGGGATTTCTCTGGGGACTATAAGTCTTGCTGTGCCAACAACCTTTCCCTCGCGTCGTGTAACATAGAAAAAATCGTTGTTGTATTCCAACTCTTGGCCGCGAATGCCGGCTTGGTCTTCGTAAGGCTCCCCAAAGGCCTTTAGCCAAAAATCTGCCAGCTCAGTAATCAAGCTATCTGGAAGTGGCGGTATGTGAGTTGTGATTTCCATCGGTTAATTACTCCCTTGTTGAAAAATGGGATTGACCCCGTATTCTATAACATACTGACTGTTTTTACATAAGGATTACCTGTTATCAACGAAACTGTAATAAGTGGAACCTCTGATTCATGACAATTGTTGGATTAAGGAGCTTAAAAAGTAAAGAGCGATAATTATTAAAAGGCTACCGATTACTCTATTAATAATAGTCTTATTTTTTTGTACAATATTGATCAGTGTTGTGCCAGTTAACGTCAAAGTGACGAATATATACCAAAAAGCGTCTATTGAAGCCGCAATCGTTCCCATTAACCATATTTCTGTCCAGCCGGAATCCACATGAACGAAGTGACTGAATATTGCTAGAAAGAAGATAGCTATTTTAGGATTCAGTAGAGCTATTAACAGGCCCTCTACGGAACCTCTGATTAACCTACCTGATTCAGATAACAAAGGTCCCGGATTTTTAATAGATATGTCATTGCCAGAGACAAAAGTGCGAATTCCGACATAGCCGACTAAAACTGCACCCATTGACTGTATCACTAGTAATACAGTGTTGTTGGCGAGTATTAGTTCAGTTATGCCTATAGCCGTGATGAAGGCCCAAAACCCTATACCCAGGCCATGTCCGAGGCTAGTAGCAAACCCGTAAAATTTTCCGTACAGTATGGAATTATTCAGTATTAGAGCAAGGCTTGGGCCAGGTGACATTGCACCTAGAAAACAAATGCCTGCGAGTTGTAACCAAGAACTATTGTCCATAGAGTTTGATCCTAGGACTTGGATATTTAATCCGATATATCTATGTGTGCGTGTTTGGAGCCGGGAGGTTTCTAACTGTATACTTTTGATACAGTGGTCTCTCCGGTGTAGATACTTGCCATCCTTAAATTCAGATGCCTCTAGTTTCCAGAAGTGTTCCTGTTTTATTATGAAATTAATGGGCATATGGTAAGGTGAGATAGGTTTTAATAGCAAGGCTCATAGCATAATCATCCTGTTAAGAATCGTAATCTCCCTAGAAGAAATGACGTGCAGCCGCTAATATACTTTTAAAGGGTAATAGTATAAGGAGGACAATTAATGATTCGACGAATGTTGGAAGCCATAAAACTAAAGTCTTCCATCTACGAAGAAGTAGAGGCAGATAAATCGGCTACTCCTCAGGCTCTTCTTGTAGTAGTTTTAGCATCCCTAGCTTCTGGAATAGCTCTTATTGGCATGCCGGACCAAAACACCGGAGATCAGTCTCCTGTGGTTCTAATGATAGGAACTGTTGTGCTAGCTCTCCTTGTATGGGCGTTATTGGCTATGATAGCTTATTTGGTTGGCACCAAGTTATTTCCCACTTCGGAAACAAGTGCCGACTGGGGTGAGTTAGCCCGCACTTTAGGATTTGCACAGTCAGTAGGAATTTTGAAGATCTTTGGCTTGTTACCAGTTATAGGCTCGACTGTATTTGCGATCGCTTCTATTTGGACTCTGGTTGCCACCGTCATAGCAATTAGACAGGCGCTAGATTACACGTCTACTCTAAGGGCAGTTCTTGTTACGATAGTCTCATATATTCCCACAATCCTGCTACTGTATATCGTTGTTAATTTAATTTCTTAGAGACGCTACTAGCGGGTGGTTAATTTATTGTGGGTAGCAGGTTTGGCCAAAAGCATATAAGGTCTCTCATATGTTTGTGTGCGATGTCCGCTATTCTTCTGGTTTTTTCAGCTTGTTCCGCGAGTTAGGAGATGATTCATGTCAAACGAGATCTCGGACTGGTTAATAAATAGGAAAACATTGTCCCTATCTGTCGTGCTTTTATCACTCTTAGGATTTTCGGCATGTAACCTTTCAAAAATAGAAGTGCCTGAAATTTCGCTTCTTGAGGCAATAGAACAAAGTAACGCGCGTGCTGTACAACAGCACATGAGTGCAGGTACCGATCCAAACCAAATGCCCCTGGGTGAAGGAGATGTATTACCGGGAGCATATCCACTACATCTGGCAGTAATGAAAAATGACGAAAAACTAGTGCGAATTTTAGTAGATAATGGGGCTAAAATAGATCTTGAAGCCTCTAATAAGGAGGGTGCCACTCCACTGCATTGGGCCACTTTTTCTGGCAAAAAGGATATGGTGGCGCTATTGATCGAATTAGGTGCAACTGTCAATAGTTTGGATTCCAATAAAGAAACACCCCTTGATTTTGCTATGCGCTCATTGATGGTACATGCGACGGATGCGGAGAAAACAAAACTTTTGATTGATATTATGCAAGTGTTACAGGTTAACGGTGGTTATTCTGGAGGAGACTTATAAATTCTTTCAAACTTGATGAATACGGGGAGTCCCGTTCCCTAGCGGAACGATATATTCTACATGCGGATCTTGATGCCTTTTATACTTCTGTTGAACAAAGGGATAACCCAGAATTGCAAGGTAAACCGATTGTAGTTGGAGGCTCCCCAGAATCTAGAGGAGTAGTTGCAGCCGCCTCTTACGAGGCAAGAAAGTATGGTATACACTCCGCGCTACCAATGAAGACTGCGGTCAAGATGTGTAATAGCCTTGTACGAATATCTCCCAGGTTTACTCGTTATCGAAAGATATCAAGTCAAATCATGAGTATATTTAGAGAAGTTACCTGTCTGGTTGAACCTCTCTCCTTGGATGAAGCCTATTTGGATATTAGTGGTCTTGAATGCCCAGAGAAAATAGCCACGGATCTAAGATTAAGAATTAAGGAATTGACTGGATTATCAATTACAATCGGTGGAGGCGTCTCAAAGACAATAGCGAAAATAGCATCACAGTTGGGTAAACCGAATGGATTGCTATTGATTGCCCCGGGGGATGAGACGGAGTTCTTGTTTCCATTAGACATATCCAATATTAATGGAGTTGGACCTAAAACCGAGAACGTACTCAAGTTGCATGGCTTGAATACTATAGGAGACCTAGCTTTTTCTGACGCGGAATGGCTTAAAATAACTCTAGGATCCAAAGGTCCCGAACTTAAAACCAAAGCGCTAGGTATGGATTGTGATCCCGTGCGTCCTCACAGACCATCTAAATCTATTGGGGCTGAAACCACACTTTCTAAAGACACAAATAACATACCCGAAATAAGAGACATACTCAGAGATCTTTCAGACAGAGTTTCCATGAATCTTCTTAAATCTGGTCTAAAAGGAAGGACGGTAAGGTTAAAAATAAGATTGGCTGATTTCACAACTTTCTCTAGGCAAATGACATTGGCTTTACCGACTCGCGAAAGAGATGTGATTCACCATGAGGCGATGAAACTTTTCGTTGCTGAACATGCCAATACCAGGAAATTTAGGTTGTTGGGAGTTAGTGTCTCAAACTTTAACGAAACTTACCAACTGTCGTTGTTCGACAATATAGATATTTAAATAGTATTCTCTTAGATTGGAGGTCTTTTGTATGGTTCAGATGTCTAACCCATCGGTGGAGTCATTTTTCCAAACCCCAAGATATGCTGTATTTGGAACTGTTTCTGATAGGAACTACCCTCAACTTAGTACTGTCTGGTTTTTGTATGAATTAGGGACTATCTACGTTGGAATTGAGAAAAATAGTGCCAAATATCGAAATCTCGCTAGAAATAGTAATGTTGCGTTGTGCATAGATGGAGAGCATCCGGATGGACGTACTGTTACTGTTTATGGATCTGCTGAGATTATCGAACCGGCTGAATCAAAATACGATCTAATAGTCTGGAGCCTAGTCAGACGTTATCACGAAACTGATGAGGAAGCTCGGCGATATCAGGAGTCCATGGAAGGTAGAGATTCTGTACTCCTAAGGGTTGCAATAAAGAGAGTCGTTGCCATGGATTATAGATAGATAGTGGATTCGATTTAAATGGGTTACCAGTTTTCCTTAGCCAGATAAAAATTACTATAATGCAGACCTAATTTAGCTACACAAAGTTAATACTTCTCAAGATAATTCCTAGATCAGGCTAGTAATAGACTAGGTGTATGTGATCTAGGAGTTTTTCATTTAGTGTGTGATATTTGTAGTAACACACATATACAGAATTAATTCCATTAAATAAAAATTTAGCGATATTAATCGGCAAGTACACCCACTCAGATCAATCATGTCCCTTGTCTGACAGTTCTGATCAAGCGTGTTGCGTAAGAATAAGTATAGCTTCGTTTCACAAAACGGATGGAAGACAATGACGTTAGAACCGTACACTGAACGTGGACTTGATTCGTTAGAAAATTTCTTAGGGGAATTTAGTGGCGATTCTAAGATTATATTAGATAGAAGAGAAACCATTTATGAGACATTGACGAGGAATTCAAGTGATGTAACAAGTGGTGATTTCAAGTCTATGAAGCCCAAAGACCTAGAGCTTTTGTTTCATGAATATGACAAAGTCTTTTTTAATGGCCTAATTTCTATGGTGATGGATTACGTTGCTCACGCTCCCGTATGTTTTCGACTTTCACGCAGGATGACTAGTAATGGGGGTAAAATAATATATAAAAAGATCAGGTCCTCTTTTGGTAAAAATCCGTATATTTTTGAGATTGTAATTGCGATAGATATGCTGTATCAACAATTTCAATCAGGACATAGGACGGTTATTGTGAATGGTGTTTTATGTCGTGATAGATTATATGCGCTTCTTAGCATACTCGAACATGAGATCATTCATCTTCTTGAGATTTCGCTATGGGGTAAATCCAGCTGCAAGAAAAGTAGATTTCACAAAATGGCCGTGCGTATATTCGGACATACCGAATTTGTACACCGCATGGTTACCCTGAAGGAACGAGCTGCAAAAGAGCATGGGATTAAAA
>CAYSLK010000003.1:0-7850 GCA_964431885.1 uncultured Dehalococcoidia bacterium
AAACTATTGAAACATTTGGACGCGTCGACATTCTGGTTAATAACGCCGCTTTCGCTAGAGGACCGGACAGAGTACCGATCTTAGAACTTGAACAACATATATTTCAAAAAGTCATCGACATTAAGCTACTAGGCACTTACCTCTGCTCAAAAGCAGTAATCGGTCACATGATTGAAAAAGGTGAAGGTGGCAAAATAGTGAATATTTCTTCCTCTGCTGGGAAACGCGGTAGTAGCAATACTCTAGCATATAACGCAGGGAATTTTGCGATTGTAGGCATGACTCAGTCTATGGCACAAGAATTAGGCAGCTACGGTATCAATGTTAATTGCGTTTGCCCTGGAGCTGTCGATACTCATCGTATGGACGACTTGGGGAGAGACGATAAATGGAATGATATGGCTTCAAATACACCCATTGGCAGAAACGGAACTGATGAGGAATGTGGGGATCTAATAGTCTATTTGTGTACCGAAGCCACATCTTGGATTCATGGTCAATCGATAAATATTAACGGTGGTACTGTCATGGAGCACTAATAGATAAAGGCTCTATACTTGGCAAGAATGACTTTATTGAGTTGGTAGAAGGAGGATAATAGCATGGGAGAACTGGATGGGAAAGTCGCTATAGTTACTGGTGCAGGCCGCCTCAGAGGGATTGGCAGAGCAGCAGCAGTAGCTTTCGCTAGACTTGGAGCTGACGTTGTAATAACCGGCACAGGAAGAAATCCAGATAACTTTCCTCCTGATGAAAAAGCAGCAGGGTGGAAAGACATTGACAGTACTGCGGACCAGATAAGAGCTGAAGGCCGCCGAGCTTTACCTCTAATCGTTGATGTTACTAAGCCAGAAGATGTCAATATGATGCTAAATAAAACTATTGAAACATTTGGACGCGTCGACATTCTGGTTAATAACGCCGCTTTCGCTAGAGGACCGGACAGAGTACCGATCTTAGAACTTGAACAACATATATTTCAAAAAGTCATCGACGTCAAACTTGTAGGCACTTACCTCTGCTCAAAAGCAGTAATCGGCCACATGATTGAAAAAGGTGAGGGTGGCAAAATAGTGAATATTTCTTCTGGTGCTGGTAAAACAGGTAGTACCAATAACCTATCCTACAACGCCGCTTGTTTCGCTCAAGTAGGCATGACTCAGTCTATGGCACAAGAATTAGGCAGCTACGGTATCAATGTTAATTGCGTTTGCCCTGGAGCTGTCGATACTTCCAGAGTGGATGATCTAGGACGAGGAGATAAATGGCTCGATGCAATTAATAACATTCCTATAGGTAGAGCCGGCACAGACGACGAGGTTGGTGGTTTCATTGCATACCTATGCACCAGTCAGGCTTCATGGATACATGGGCAGTCCATAAACATGGACGGCGGCCAAATGATGATTCATTAAATCATCATCTTAGGATCACAAACCCCATCAATTATATGAACGCCATTTTTCATTTTCTCATCCGGAGATAATTGTCAGTGTATCGTCTAAGTCATCTGGTATTTTGACAGGTTTACTGCCAGAATTTGAAGAATGATGTAATCCCACTATAAGTTCCAATGCTTTTATCCCGGTCTCACCATTGGAACACGGCAAAGGTCCACCTTCAACAGAATCTATAAGTTCGTTAACCAAAGTGGCCATTGGAGCCACGGCGGGAAGAACTTGAGGAAAGGGATATTTAAGCAATTCGCCTCTGGTCCCTTCTGGGTTTCTACGATATAACTCAAGTTCATAGTTTCCTATAATGATTTCTCCCTCTGTGCCAATTATATGGAGACGGAAGTCGACACTATTACCTGCTGATGCATTGATAAATGCCCGTACACCGTTCTGATAAACGATATATGCACTACCTCCAGGATCTCGCGATGATGGCGATGAATCTAGGTGTCCTGACATCCAAGCAATATCCCCGTCACCACTGAAGTAATTTAATAGGTCGAACATGTGAGTACCGTTCCACATCAATCCTCCACGAAAAGATCCGACGAGACTGTGTAATGTACCTAATAAACCGTCATTTAATAATTGATAAGCTTTCCGGTAATATTGATCAGCTCTTCGCAAATGATTTATTGCCAGAGGTATATTAAGTCTTTTACAAGTTTGTAAAACCTCTCTAGCATCTTCGATAGAACTTGCGATAGGTTTCTCCAAGAATATGCCACGTACACCGTATTCGGCACCGCAAATTGCCATTTCGGCGTGTAAAGGTGTTGGACTAGCAATACCCAGCAGATCTAAATGTTCATTCTCCAACATATTGCGATAATCTGTGTAAATTCCAGCCTTTGGCACACCCCATTTTTTCGCAAAAGATGACGCTCTATTGGAATCTATATCTGCTGCTGCAACTAACTGTATCCTCGGTATAGATAAATAAGTTGGAGCATGTCCGAAAGGTAGAGGTTGTCTGTGGGATGCATATTGTACACGTTCGGATATATAACTACCTATATCGCCGCATCCAATGATTCCAGTTCTATATATCTTGCTTTGGCTTTTTCCCTTGTTCATAATTTTCCTTGTCTTAACATTGATTACTTTCGCTAATACCGATTGGCGGGACTTTGGAGGAATTCCCAAATTTCAATAACCTGTTTCTTAAATTAACACAAATCTGTCAAATATATCTTATAAACAATCGGGCTCTTGACGACATTCGGTCACACGAGTAGTCTAAATCCGATCACATAAACCACATAATCTCTTAAACTATCTTGTTTACTTTGATGATTTAACATTAGAAAAGGAGGTCTGCTATGGCAATTACTCTTAATCATACAGGATTTGTTGTTAAGGATATAGAGAAATCTATATCCTTCTATACAAACGCACTGGGATTACATTTAGATCGAGAAGCAGAAAGTAGTACTTCAGGATTAGCCCAATGCGTAGGTTATAAAGGAGCCCATATCAAAGCAGCTCTATTGACTGGAGCAGACGGACACACCCTAGAATTAATTCAATATATTAACCCTGCTGGTGTACCTAGAGAAGAAAGTGCCCAGTATCCTCGCAATCTTCATGGAGCTACACATCTCGCATTTATTGTTGACGACATAGAAGAAGTGTTTCAGAGATTACTTGATAACGGGGCCCAAAAATTAAACTGCCCTGCCATAATGAGGCCCGAGCTCAAAGCGTGCTACCTTCAAGATCCAGATGGTAACTGGATTGAGTTAATGGAAGACGAAGTTCACAAGAAATCTCCTTTTCATATCAAGCAAAATACAGCCGCTTTAGACTGGAGTAGCAGAGACTAACAAGGACATGTAAATACCCTCTATCATTCACATTGTTCTCTTCTTTTACTCTAATACTGTGCTTAAGGAACAAGAGGTTACTTATACATATGCCTAGTAACCTCTTGCCTGTGCATTTCTAAAGACGTCTGCCCCTGCATGGATATTCCCCGACTGTGGATCAATCATAAGACCCACGGGCCTCGCAAAATTACTCTTGGCTGGATTCTCATCTACAACTTCAATAGAATGTCCCTTTTTCAACAGCGCTCTTATTGTATTATGATCTATACGAGAATCTATTAAGGTCATTTTCCCAGAACCGTCGACCCTAGGAGCGGTAATAGCTTCTTGAATTCCCATCCTATAGTCCAGCACATTCATTACAATTTGAGTAACGCAATTAATGATTTTACGTCCGCCAGGAGCTCCAAGATTAAGATAAGGACTACCTTCTCTTAAAACAAGCAATGGTCCCATATTGTTCACGGAACGTTTGAATCCAGCTATAGAATTCGCTGCACCAGGTGTTGGATTGAAGGTCAGCATGCCATTACTAAAAAGGATCCCTGTTCCTGGTGTGATAACAGCGGATCCAAAATTACCTACAGCTGTCTGCGTACAAGCAACCATATTATGATTACCATCGATGACGCCAAAATGAGTCGTACAATCTTCGGACGAAGGATATGAAGGGTTTAGTGTAAAATCTAATTGGGACGTTTGCTCATCACATTCTGGAAGTAGGTGAGGTGCTTCGCCCAAGAAACGTAACCATGGTTCACCGTTCAATTGGCTTTCAAATGAGGTGTGATCTCTATTTATTTGCTTGGATATGCTTTTTGCATACGATTTCGAGAGCAGACTACGAATAGGAACATTGACGAATTCCGGATCTCCCAAGAAATAATATCTGTCAGAAAAAGCATGGCGAGTTATTTCTAAAAACAAATGAATCATTTCGGGAGAATTATGTTCCAAGGAATCAATATTTACATTCTCTAGTATATTTAGTGTCTGCAATTCGGTAATACCCCCTCCAACCATTGGCATTCCTATAATCTCGTGTCCTCTGTACGCAACTCCTAACGGTTCACAAATTTGCACTTGATAATCGGTGAAATCTTCGACTCTAAGAAGTCCTCCTTTCTGTTTCATATCATCTTCTACAGCTCTAGGTATCTCGCCTTCGTATAGAGCGCTTTTCCCTTTTTTTGCTATCTGTCGAAGGATATAACCAAGATCTCTTTGGACAACTCTATCGGTTTCACTGATAGGAGGATAGCCATTGAATAGAAAAGTTTTACCAGCCTCACCATATTTAACAAATGAAGCCATAGCATCAGATATACAAAGGGAAGTAAACCAATCCGAAGTAAATCCATGTTCAGCATAGTGAACCGCAGGTTCTAGGAGTTGTTCCAGAGGTAGCGTACCAAAGAGTTTATGAGCGTCACATAATCCGGCCGTCACGCCCGGAACACCAACAGACTGATATCCGATCTCATTCGCTCGGTCTTTCACACTAAAGATTCCTATGGCACCCATGCTATCACCAGACACAGTGTACATATCAGAAGTCGCGGCCTTTGGTGCCCTATGACTGTAATCCAGAGACAATGGTTTACCATCAAAATGAAGTAACATTTGTCCATGGCCGGCAATTGAGGACATCATTGGTTCCACAACCGCCAAGCAAAAACCCATACCAACAGTGGCATCAATAGCGTTTCCACCCGCCTTTAAGATATCGATTCCCACTTCTGTCGCCAAAGGATTCAAGGAAGCAACAGCACCATTTTTCGCTACAACTTCGTCTTTAGAAGGTCGCCATACACTACGATAATTCATGTGATGCCCCTCTTTATCTATCACTGATAGGTAATACCTAATTATGTGACGATGAGTTGGTTATTTAGACAATATTCTCTGATCTATATAGAGCCCCAAATATGCCCCACCAATTACATGAATATGAGCATGATCTTGAGTTTGCTCAGCGTCTTTACCAAAATTCGACAACACTCTAAATCCAGACGGCGCTAAATCTTCACCTAAACTTAAAGCTATGGTAGTGGCCTTCAACATAAGGTCAGGATGTCTCCAGAACTCAATCTGAGTAAGATGACATTTTGGTATTATAAGGAGCATGATAGGAACCCAGTCTAACTGATTATCAAATACGAGAATATCTTCGTCCTCGTATCTTACATTAGCTAGACTTCGCCCAGCGACTATGTCGCAAAACACACAAGACTTAAAGCATTTATAAGACAAGCTACTTCCAGAACTATCTATGTTTATTCTTTATACTGACCCTACCTTTTTTACGATAATCTGGAGCTTCAATTCTTATAAGATCCCCTATTGATGGATCTTGAACTCTCGAACTAATGGGTCCTGATTCTTTCGTGAAGTCTAGTGTGCTCGTGATTATGGTAGGAAGCCGAGAATTATGTCTATTAACTATGATTTGGTACAGTTTTTCCTCTGCCCAAGGACTACTATGTTCCCGTCCCAAATCGTCTAATATCAATAATGGAGTGTTCTTCAATTCATCAAAAACGCGATCATAAGTTATACGGCTATCAGGTGTAAAAGTGTACCTGAGATAATCTAGTAATTCAGGTACAAAAGCGAAAAATACCGGATGCCCTTTACTCTTACGTTCACAAGCGATCGCCACAGCTAAATGCGTTTTACCCACTCCAGTATTTTCACTAAACAAAGTCAGCCAACCATCCGGATCCGCCGCGAAATTCTTTGCGGCCTGAAACGCATATTCAAGACTCTTATTGCTTTGATAAGTAGAATTAGACCCTCTTACATTAAATTTCTGAAATGTCATCCTATGTAACATTTCAGGGGTGATCTGTACAAGTTGATGAACAGGTTCAGAACGCGTGCTACACAATTCTATAATGCGACTAACCCCTTCAGCTTCTACACGGCTACGAATATATGGATCAAGTTCAGACAACTTGCTAGATGAAGTTATGACTGTGGGCAATTCAGCACTATATCTATGATTAATTATTTGTTGAAGTTTTTCTTGCGCCCACGTTGTAGACAACTTATGCTCAAGACCATCCAATACCAAAAAGGGAGTGTTTTTTACTTGATTAAAGAGATCACTGTAAGACACTTCACTCTCAGGCAAGAAACTTATTCTAAGATGATCTAGCAGGTCGGCGACGTTGACAAATAATACAACACGATTTTCATCTAGGGTTCTATTCGCTATAGCCGCTGCCAGGTGAGTTTTACCTGATCCATGATCTCCTATGAACACCAGCCAACCCTGAGGCTCTGAAGAGTAATCCAGTGCAGCTTGAAATGCTTCTGCAAATAAGCGTTTCCCTTCTGGTCCACCTGAGCGACCTTGCGTATCTAATGTATCGAATTTAAATCGAGATAAATGCCGTAGATTGCTGTAGTTAAGCAATCGAGATGTTTGATCCTCTTGTTGCTTCACCTGTTGGCAACGGCATGTAACCATTTTGCCAAACTGCGCGTCGGACACCGGGACATCGTTGGTGAACCAACCATGACCACCACAAATTTCACAAACCGGCTTCAAGTCGTTCGTTACCTGGGTTGAATGATCATTCAACCCAGGGTTGTGCATTTGCTTAGTAGTAGCCAGCCTTTTTAGAACTTCTCTCAAACCTTCCATCACTTGTACCATCCAATTCCCAGCGTTGCAATATACGCTGAATATATCGCCAGTTACGTCGGTTACGACTCACTGCCTCCTTGAAAGCCTTTTCAATCCAAGTTGCCGGGTAAAGTTGTTCTGCTTTCTTTAGTTCGTCTGCTATGATCGGACTAAGCATAGCAATATTGTCCTCGTATAAAGCAAAGATATTAGAACGTTCTACGGAACCTTCCCAGGGTACGGGTTTCGGGTAATGGCTCACTGCTTCGCTGTTATTCGTTATTTGTAAGAGGGACTGCCTGTTGGTCGCTGTATTTATCATATATAGGATCTCACCGGGGCTCTGACCAGAATCACTACGTTTTCCAGTGATTAGTGATCCTCTCGAAACACAACGAGATAATGCCTTCTTGATTAAAGTATGACTTGTATTTTGAATACTGGCAAGAGCTTTTACTAGTACGCGATCTGACAAAATTTCGTTAAGGGTTAAAAATCTCGGATGACCTTTTTTTTGATTTACCAGCCAAACAATTCGTAATATGCATTTTAGCTCAGAAAGGTCGTCTATCTCCTCCAATAACGGCCCAAATATTGGGCTTGGCACCGGTGTAGACCGTACTTTAGGAGGAAAGCCATTGAAAGTCATATTAAACATACTCCACAGTTCTTGTCGGGCTATCCAAACTCTCAAATCGCACAAGATCATTTCTAAAGTAGAGAGGCACTGTTCCTAACGGACCATTTCTGTGTTTGGAAACTATAATTTCTGCTATGTTTTGAGGATAGGCATCTGTCGGATTCTTTTTATCCCATTCCTCCTTTGAAGTGTAAACATCTTCTCTATAAATAAAAGCAACAACATCTGCATCCTGTTCGATACTCCCACTTTCTCTAAGATCAGAAAGTAAGGGTCTATGATTTGTTCTC
>CAYSLK010000004.1:0-10691 GCA_964431885.1 uncultured Dehalococcoidia bacterium
CCTAAAAACACCTCTGTTATGGATGCCCTACGTACAGGAGTATCGTTTTTAAGCGGATATGAAAGTCCCAATCGACTGGACAATAATTCATATGATATTAATCTTGAGAGAGGAATTAATTTGCTGGCCAAAGTTCCGACAATTGCAGTTAGTGCCTATCGGGCATTAAATGATCTCTCATTTGTGAAACCTAACCCCAATATAGGATACTCCGAGAATTTTCTGTATATGATAACTGGAACATCACCGGATGCAGAGTCTACAGATGCTTTTGATAAAATACATACGTGTTATATAGAACATGAAATGCCTAACTCAACATTTGCTGCTAGAGTTATTGCATCTACCTTATCAGATATGTATGGCGCAGTAGCAGGGGCGGTTGCGTCTTTGAAAGGACCACTCCATGGAGGAGCCAATGAAGCTGCTATCAAAATGGTACTTGAAATCCTGACCGCGGGTGGACCTGATGAAGCTGAGGCTTATACAATGAATAAATTGGAGCGTAAAGAAAGGATCATGGGTTTTGGCCACAGGGTTTACATGAATAAATACGATCCTAGAGCACTTTTCCTCCGGGATTATATTCCCAGATTGGCGGGCAATATAGCCAATGGTACACAAATAAGTGACATATATAATAAGGTCGAATTTGTAATGAATAGAGAAAAGGGACTCTATCCAAATACTGATTACCCAATAGGCATATTATATTATATGCTAGGCATACCTATTCCATTGTATACGCCTATATTCCTTTGCTCCCGTATGGCGGGTCTGGCTGCGCATATTTTAGAACAGCATGAGGATAATAGATTGTTTCGTCCCCGCGTGATATATAATGGACCGCGAGGACTAACAGTTTAGAGGGCGTATCCTTAAGTGCTCACATATTCTCTGTGGCCAATAAAGATAATTTAAGGATTAGCAATTTCAACGCTTACTTCAAGGATATCACCAGATTCGTTTATTTGAAATGCTCGAATTGATGGTTGGTTTCTGTCTTCTAAAGAGATAAGCACGTATTGTACGTCTAACCAACCGCTTTCCAATGCCATACGGACGTCGGTTGCAGAAGGATATGCTTGGCTGTGGGTGTGAGAGTGATAAAATGCTTTGATATCCCAATTTTGTTTTTCTATTTCCAACATTGTCGTAAGTTGTTCTTGTGGATCCATGAGGTAGCGAAAGGGGCTCTTAGCCGTATTAGTTATGGGGAATATTTCGGATATCCCATCGGTGTTACCAGCAAGAATGCCACAACATTCATTTGGATACTCTTGTTCGGAGTGGCTTATCATTTTGTTCGACTGACATTTCGTTAATTTCATGACTTTTACCTATATTTCTTTGACTTTAGGCTAATTTATAATGTATCCGATTCTTTTTCAAGCCTGAGTGATCTAAGTCATTTTGCCATAAGAGTTCAATTATTGTGATTGTTTGAGCTATACTTAGTGAAGTAGTAAATCTGAGCAAGGAAAATTGAAATTGATTAAACATAAGATGGAATTTGGATATCACCCTCCATCTGGATATCGGGGATTCGAGGATATCAGACAACGGGAGTATCTGTCTGATATGCATAATGCACTCGATATTGCTTCGCAAAGTTTCAATTCGCTTTGGGTTTCAGACCATTTATCCTATAGCGATGAGTTTAGATTAGAATGCTGGACCCACTTGACTTGGATAGCTAGTAGGTATCCAGGGCCTAAATTGGGCACCATAGTAATGAGTAACTCCTTTCGACACCCGTCTTTAATGGCAAAGATGGCTGCGACAGTACAAATGCTGAGTTCTGGACGTCTTATTTTAGGTTATGGGGCAGGATATTATGAGAAAGAATATAAGGCATATGGGTTCGATTATCCACAAACACGTGTCAGAATTGAAATGCTCGAAGAAGCGTTACAGGTGATGAAAATGCTATGGACCGAATCTCCAGCCATCTTCAAAGGAAAGCATTATTTCCTAGAAGGTGCATTTTCAGAGCCTCGCCCCCAACCGCTGCCGGTTATTATGATAGGCGGGACAGGGGAAAAATATGCTATGAAGGTCATTGCGCGACATGCAGACTGGTGGAATGACCTGCTTCGACCTACCGATCAGTTGGCACATAAACTGAAAGTACTGAAGATGCATTGTGGTAATGAAGGCCGTGATTTCAATTCAATACGAAAAACCTTAAGTGTAAGGTTGATTTTGGATCGATCACACAGAAAGGCGTTGGATTTAGCAGGAGACACTGTAAATACAGGTTATCCTCCCATAGTAGGTGACCCGTCATCAGTAATAGAGCAATTGCAAGAATATGCTGAATTAGGTTTTGATATGTCTATAATATCCTTAAAGGACTTTCAAGGCCTTAAAGATATGAAACTTTTTGTTGATAAGGTCATGCCTTATTTCAATTGATGTGAATTAGCCAGACGTGATTGACATACTTCGATTCTTGCTGAGGTAGAAAACCTGGAAGTATCGAACTCTTATGATAGATTTTCAGTAAATCTTGTTATCTATGCTGAGGAAAACTTGAAAGGTTTTGAAGCCCTTCCTCCTCTGGGGAGACCAAGAGGGACGTTTACATTCAACAAAAAAGGCCTGCCTTCTTTTTCCGTTACCGATAAACCGCGGTTAATAGCATCATTGAGACCGGTTTCATGCTCAACTGTCATTGCTTCTATACCAAATCCTTCAGCGATTTTAACTGGGTCGATACCATCTAGTACTACACCCGCATATTCTCCTGATTTCTTCATTTCTCCTTGCGCCAGACCAAAAGCATTAGCGACGATTCCATACGCTCTGTTGTTTGGTATGATATACATAACTGGAATGTTGTGATGAGCGGCGGTCCATAATCCTGAGTCTGCATAGTACAGAGAACCATCTCCTACTAGGCCTATGACTGGTTTATCAGGGGCTGCTAGCTTCGCCCCAATCGCCGCTCCGACTCCGTAACCTTCGGAACCACCAGCTGGTTTGATATATATGTTGCGGGTAATGTCGTTAGTGGACTTCACGGAGTCAAGGGGGACTGCGAATTGTTCAATGGTTATTAGTCCACCTCCCATTTTCTCTAGGGCATCATCCATTGAATCCAGCAAACTTATCGGACTAACAACGGGTTCGTTAGCATCAAAACTTTGAGCATCTTTCCTCCGTTGGATACGTAGCAGTGCTGCTCTTTTCAGCGCGGCATCACGCCTATCTTTATATCGCTGAGGAGTAGCCTCGCTTGAAATCAATTCGTGTAGTCTTTCGAGTGATCTTCTTTCATCAGCAAGGACAGCTAGGTCTAGCCCTGGAAAATTTTTAAAATTCTCGACGTCAGAACCCAGAGCTATTATATTCTTCACATTAGCAAATGGTTCGTAATCTTCAAGAGTACCAGCGCCACTATGCCTCACTCCTAATGACAAAACCACATCTGGATCAATTGATGCAATCGAATTTTCCATTCTGCCGCAGTGTAGTGGGTGCTTTATTGAGACTCCTCTGAGATCCCCAAAAGTAGATACGACATTCATGCCAAAATGTTCGGCTAAATTTGTTGCGAGAGTTTCGGCACCGCTTTTCCAAATACCATCGCCGACGTAAAGTAGAGGGCGATCTGCTTCATGCAAATAACGGGCGATATTTTCTAAATCTGTATCAGATGGATAGCCAGCTCTTCTTTCGTGGTCCCTGTCTTCAATCAGATTGGCATTGACTTGTTGATTACCTAGTAATTTATCGTAAACTGCTAAATGTACCGGGCCTTGAGGCGAAGTCTTTGCAACTTTTAAGGCTCGATCCACCGCAGTTGTCAGACCTTCCGGTTCAATTACGGTCCAGTTCTCTTTCGTCATTGGAGCCGATATTGATGTAGGTCCAAAATTATGGCTGAGATCCAAGCCGATTTTGTCGGCAAAACTCCCTGTGTCCCCCACAAACGTTATTACTACCACTGGAAGACTCCCGGTCCAGACGTTGATGAGTTGTCCAGCGCATTGAGCTAAGCCCGCACCTAGATGTACAACAGTCACCGCTGGCTGGCCACTTACTTGAGTATAGCCTCCAGCCATGGCAGTTACGCTACCTTCGTGAAGCGCCAAGATTCCGTTAATGTTACGGTTGGAGTGTAAAGCGTCAAAAAAGTTCGCCTCTCTAGAACCTGAATTATAGAATACATATTCGACTCCGGATGCTGCGAGTTGTTCCACCATGATTTGTGATGGATTTCCTGAAATTGATCTGTTATTCATACATATTCCCTCATTACAGAATTGTTACGGAGTTGATTATATATTACCACTCCATGATATATCCGATAGTGCTTTTCGTCGACTATAAAGTATTTGTGTAATGTTTTAACAATAAGTATCATACCGGCGACTTGGAACTTCTGCCCAATAAATTACACGGGCTCACAAACGTGGTCTGGGTATTATGTCTATTCAGACAATTGGTTGATTCCATTTTCTATGTGATTGTTCAAATTATTTTCATTCATGATACGGGTCTATTATTATACAAATTAAGGGTCTTTGTGAAGTATCGTTTATTGATTTAATTACAATGACAGAGATTATTAGAGCAACGAGTGTAAAGCATAAGTCTATATAGTAAAATACTTTTCGTGGTTACTAACGAGACTAGTAGTCTAGGTAGACGAGTCTCTTTCTATAAGAAAGATTGTTGTTATCAAGATCAAGAGTTATGTCGGGTATGTGCTGAGTATAATTAGGCTTTGTGAAAGGATTTAACATGAATATAGCGATCGTTGGAGCCGGGATTTTTGGTATGTCGGCATCGATTGAATTGCGTGGTCGAAATCACAACGTGACTTTATTTGACCAAGGTTCAATACCCAACCCTTTGGCTAGCTCGACAGATGTTGCTAAAGCTATACGAAGAACAAATTATCTCTCCGACACTCCTTATATTGAAATGGTGGAAAGAGCATCTGAGAAATGGAAGGAGTGGTCGTCTTATAGTGCACAACCTATTTATCGCCAAACAGGTGGCCTTTCTCAATACAGTGATTCAGAATTCCCCTCTGGCTCAGCAGGGTATGAGAGCTTTAAATATTTAAATAAGGAACGTAAAGGGATACGCATACTTTCTCAAGAACAAGTGGCTAGTAGGTTTCCACAATTTTCATTCTCTAAGATTCGGAAAGAACATTTCGTATATGATGAGTGGGCAGGTTATTTGGATAGTGGTCTGGCAATGGCCGTTCTGAAAGATATCGCAATTGATATTGGGATAGAAATCAGAGAAAATTCCGCCGTGTCAGAAGTATACGATTCTCATGGTAAAGTCTCTATCACTGTCGATGGAGTCACTGAATCGTTTGATCGTTCGATCATTTCAGCAGGTCCCTGGATTACTAGATTTGCCCCACAGATAGAAAATGGGATCGTAATTTCTAGACAAGATATGGCATTCTTCCGACCGCACGATCAGACTTTATTCAGGCACGATATGATGCCGATTTGGTCAATTCATCCAATAGAGGAAGGCTGGTATGGGTTCCCATTATTGGCCGATGGCACTGTTAAGATTGCAATGGACTTACGTGGTGATCAAGTAACAGCCGATGTGTACCGGATAACAAGAGGTGATTTTATTGAATCGGTAAAGGAGTTTGTATCAAAAAGAATTCCACTACTAGCGGATAGTCCATTTGTTGGGGCACGATCCTGTCTTTACACCAACACAGTAGATGGGGATTTCATTATTGATTGGAAGCCAGGTTCGGATAGGATATTGCTAGCTGGCGGTGGTAGTGGTCATGGTTTTAAATTTGGGGGCTACATAGGTGTTGTTATTGCTGACCAATTAGAAGACAAAGTTAACCGAGCTGCGGAATTCTTCAAAATCAGAGAAAGATTTACCGCTTAAATTCCAGAAAGGATTGTGATATGACATTACGAATTAATAGACTAGCAAAAGAACTTTACGATAGCGAGATTGTGATCGACGGGTTGAATGTGAGCAATTGGGAAAGCCCAGATGTTTTCAAAAGTTTAAGTGCAGGTAAGGTCACAGCTATCAATGCAACTGTTGCAACTTGGGAAAATTTCTCTGAGACACTCGACAACATTGCAGCATGGGGACCAAGATTTAGGCGTTATGGAGAAACTGTAACTCAAATCAGGAATATCGCAGATATTTTTGAGGCAAAGAAAAATAACAAGACAGGAGTTATCTTAGGTTTTCAAAATTCTTCCCCAATAGAGAACCGATTAGAAAGACTAGAATTATTTCAACGGCTTGGGGTGAGAATTATACAAATAACGTATCATGAAGCGAATTTACTTGGCAGTGGATGTTACGAACGATACGACTACGGGCTAACCTATTTTGGAGTCGATGCTGTAAGAGAGATGAATCGATTGGGGATATTGATAGATTTATCTCATGTAGGTATACAAACCACTATGGATACCATTGAGTTATCTGAAAAACCAGTCTCAGTCACGCATGCTAATTTAAAATCTCATTTAGATAGGGCTCGCAATAAAGTGGACGACGCTATGAAACTGCTTGCTGAAAAAGGAGGAGTAATTGGCGCCACTTGCATTAATAGTATGTTGAGTGCTGGTCAGGAGGCTACGGTCCAAGATTATGTAGATGTGATAGATGATATGGTCGAAAAGTTGGGTATAGATCATGTTGGCATTGGAACAGATTATACACAGAATCAAGGAGAAGCCTTTTGGAGATATATTAGCTCTCAGCAAGGTACTAGTTTTCCTCTGAAGGCCATTTCAAAGCAAGCTGACGGCCAATCTGTTTACCCCGATATGGTTAACTTGGCGAAACAGAGGTACTATCCCATTGGTCTTGAAACACCAGACAAGCTACCATTACTGACCGAATTATTTTTGGCAAAAGGGTATAAGAAAGACGAAATCTCTAAACTTTTAGGAGGGAATTGGCTACGGCTCTTTAAGAATGTTTGGCAGGACTAAGCCACTGATTTATCAACTATGTTCCACTATAGGCGCCTGTTAATTATGGGGTTGAGTAGCTAATTAATCATCATAGGTTTTGTGTTGAGATCTTCGTGAATGCGATCGTACTTTATATTTAGAATAGATGAAGTTGACGATCGAATTGCTTGTCCTTTTTCGCATCCACATCCACATCTGTATCCGTAGGAAATTCCCCTAGAAACGTACGGCTAAAGGTTAAATGTAATAAATTGTGAATTTCGGAAGATTTGCGCCACGTTAAAACACACAATACTGCAATCAGTATTATTGGTACAGGGGCCGAGAAGGTCCCCAGAAAGAGTAGTTGGGAAAGGAAAGGAAGGCTCCATATTAGTAATAAGCCTACCATTAGCATTAGAATGCTATCCCTAATGAGAGAATGGAGATTCGACTTGCCCCATAGGCTAGGTGAGGAAACGATAAAAGATCGTCCTAATATCGCGCTTGACAAGTTGTCAGTTATTGTCTGCAGAGATTTCCAAATAAAAACGGCTGAAGGTACACAAAGTGTAAGAACGCCTGCACTAATGACTAATGCCAGAATACTTTCGTGTAATTTTATTACTTCTGACAGTTCGGGCACAAATCTCAACAGGAAAGTAGCAACGCCTATCAAGACAGCGATTATACTGAAATTAATCAGTATTACTTTACTAGAGTGCCTGATCTTAGTAGTGATAGGTCCTTTGATACTTAGGACGGTTCGAATCGATATAAGCCAATGGGATAGAATACCGACATAGTTCTTAAGTAAGTTAGGTGATTTTCGATGAATAAGAATAGATGTGGCGCCCGCAGACCTAAAGATAAAGGGATAAACAAAGGATGTGATAGCAGCAGTAACTACGGTAACTGGATATAAGAATGCACCTATCGCTGAATGGTCGGCCCCAACTTTGATGATGGCTAATGAAAACTCTCCCAATTGAGGAGTACCCATTCCGACTTTTAGAGCTATTCTACCTTCATGACCTATAACAAAAGTTGCGACCGTAGTAAGGACGACTTTTGCGGTAATAAAGACGACCGAAACCACTAAAGCTGGTAATATAAAGTCGTCTATAATAGTTATGTCGATAAGCATTCCCACAGACACAAAAAAAAGTGCGGCAAAGATATCCCTAACTGGTCCCATAGTCCGAGACAATTCCTTTGAATGGGACGTATCCCCTAGAACAGTGCCAATGATGAAGGCCCCAGCTGCAGCGGATATTCCTAATTGCTCGGCTAGAAGGGCTAGACCAAAACATAAAGCGAGACTGACTATTAGTAAAGTTTCATGTGATTGAAATTTTGCTACGAAATTTACTATTCGAGGGGCGAACAATGCACCGAGCCCAAGAGCCGAAATAAAGAATAAGGTTAATTTTACAAATAGTCCTCCGATGTCTCCTGGTGTCGCAGAACCTGTACTAATGACTCCAGATAACAAGCTAAGTAAAAGTACAGCAGCGAAATCTTCCACTACTAGTATGCCGACGATGAGTTTGCCATGAGGCTTAAATAGTGAACCTGTGTCGTGTAGAACTTTTATTATTATAGCTGAACTACTGATGCTTAGAGCTGCTCCAAGAAATACAGCTTCCTTGACACTCCATCCAAGAAGGGTACCGACCTCAAATCCAATGGCTATCATAAGACTTATTTCAATAGCTCCAATCAGGATGACCCTAATGCCCATCTGACGAATTCTTTGCCATCCGAACTCCAACCCAAGACCAAAAAGGAGCAGTACCAGACCTAAATCTGCCAGCAGGCGTATGCTATGTACGTTGGTGACAGGAGATTTAATACCAAACAGAGGTAATGTGAAAGGGCCGACAATCAATCCAGCTAAAATATATCCTAATATCGGAGGTTGGTTTAATTTTCTAAAAATTACAATAGTGACTCCCGCTACAGCCATAATAATAGCGAAGTCTCTTACCAACGCAAATTCTTGAGATATTTCAGCTCCTGGCATTACCTGGTTACCATTCCTTGTGTAATCATTACATTATTTGGTCAAGGGTTCATTTAATATTCACGAGCTATGGGACTACTGGTTTTGTAATATGCGACTGATTCTGCAGGTTAAATATCTGACAGAAGTGCATCATAGGCTATAACGAGATGTTAGTTAAAGTATAAAAAAGGTCTAAAAAAATACATAAACACTGTAAAAACCGTAAGTAATTAATTGTAACTAAGTACTACGAGTTTCGAACGTCTGGTGGATCGATATATTCCTGTTTAGAACAAATTATTAAATACGCTTCTTGTTTTGAATTTATGCTTATGCTATATTCACCGGACTTTATAGAGACAGTACTTATCCACTTTCGGACTATTACATTTAGGAACAAATCTACTTGTGCCGAATTGATTTCACATAATAGAAAACTGTAGGAGCGTGAGTTGGCAGTTGTTGAATTTGAAATTAGAGATAAAATCGGGTTTATAACACTCAATAGACCAGAAAAATTGAATGCAATAGATGCTTCAATGCGTGAGGAACTGTGGAGGGTATTGCATAATGTTAATGATAATCCGGAAGTATGGATAGCTGTAATCACTGGTAAAGGCCGTGCCTTTTCTGTTGGTCATGATTTGAAATCTATGTCCGGTCGAAGCGATGACTTGTTCTCTAATGATATCTCTACAGAAGATCTTTATGTGTATCAGAGTCAGATTCACAAACCGATTATAGCCGCTATAAACGGCTATTGTCTTGCACAAGGAGGAGGTATAGCTTTAGCGTCTGACATTCTAATAGCATCTGAACAGGCGCAATTTGGTTGGCCCCAGGCGAAGAGAGGAATTGGCTCAGTAAGTGGCCCTTGTATGTTGGCTCAAAAGATACCAGTTAATTTAGCTTTCGAATTCCTCTTTACCGGTGATTTAATTAATGCTGACAAGGCTTTCGAAATGGGGATGGTTAATGCGGTAGTTCCTCATGACCAGCTAATGGATAAAGTAGATCAAATTCTTTACAAGCTTCGACAAAATGCCCCCTTGCCTATGCGGTCAATCAAAGAAGTAGCTAGTAGAGGACAGTATATGCGATTAGAGGATAGAGTTAGATTAGCAGGAATTATGAACAGACGTCTGCAACGCACAGAAGATGCTGAAGAAGGGTTGAAGGCTTTTGCGGAAAAAAGAACTCCTATATTTAAAGGGCGATAAAATCCGAGGCTTTGTAACTTTTAGCATGTCGTCTTATCGAATAATTAATAGTTGTTGATAAAATCTTTTCTAAAATGGCTCTTGAAGATTTGAACGCAGGGAACAGGCAGGGTCAAAACAAATAACTTAATCTTTGATGAATCGTAGAGGTTTCAATTAAATAGCCATAAGGAGTTGTGAATTATGATTGCTGGTGGACAATTTTACCAAAGACTGGGAATGAGAAGAGTTATCAATGCCTCCTCTTGGGTCACTGTATTAGGAGGGAGTATCATGCCATTAGCAGTAGTTAATGCTATGGAAGATGCATCCAAATGGTTTATTGATATGCATGAATTACATGATAAGACAGGTGAAATCATCGCTAAATTAACCGGTGCTGAGGCAGGACTAGTGACAGCAGGTTCAGCGGCTGGAATGATTTTACAGGCAGCTGCCTGCATAACAGGAACCGACAGTTCAAAGATCGACAAACTCCCTGACACGACCGGTCTTAAAAATGAAATCATTATACATAGAGCGCATAGGGTAAATTAT
>CAYSLK010000005.1:0-7520 GCA_964431885.1 uncultured Dehalococcoidia bacterium
TCCCCTGTACAGCTCACGATTCGCTGTTTGTACAGACATTTGTACAGACATTGGGTCATAATTGTTGCAATAATTCGTCTTCTAACTCCGCTTCCATCTTATAACTCTCAGTTATCTTGGCTAAATCTACGATGCTCATGAGACCATCATCTTGATTGGTATGTTTGTACATAGTCTTTATGGCGTATTCCTTGATGCCAATCACCTGTAGGAGATCAAGGGCTACCTTATTTAAAGTTTATTCTAAACACTTGTTTTCTGGATTGTTGATCCTTCCTATGTCTTATCTTTCTTGCCATATAAGAGACTTATTAGGCTTGCAATTTTCTTTATATATCCAGCCGATGGTGAATTAATCGTGCCTGTATTGGGAACAGGTCTTCTGATAAACTCCAATTTTTTTCTGGCAAAAAGTATATAAGCCTGCACCAGTATACGGATTTCAGTCATGATGACCGTTGTAAAAATCCTAACAAAAGATTTAACTAGATTGGCGTTCGTTAAAGGTATAGGAATACCTGCGAATTCGCTGGTAAACACCTTTTTATTCATCTGAAGTAGTTTGATTTTGATATCGATAAAATTGTCTGTAATGTTTAATTCGAAGCTGTACTCACCGGACCTTTCTATAAATGGAGATACATATAGTTGTTTAGGATGCGTGAACACAGATCTTTTTAACAAGTCATGTTTAGTAGAATCTAGTATATAGACGTGCGATTCCCCGAAAGTATTGTGCACTTCTGAGGCACATCCAATAATCTGATCACGATTATTCATCAGAAAATAGAAGGAAACGGGATTGAATGAATAACCGAAGATTGCAGGTGTGGTTAATAGGATGCACTTAGTAAATTCCGAATTACCCATGCGAACATCGAAGATATTATGGATTTTGGAATTTATTGACTTAGATGAATCATCAATGTAGTGAGCATCACTAATAGATAGTATACCAAACCGGTTATATCTAAAAAGTTTCGGGAGTTTTCCTATGGGTTCAAGATCATCCAAATTAATCAACAACATAGTATGTTTATATTTAAAAGAATGAGCAAGAGGTGTGAATCGCGTGTGCGATAATACTCCATCTACGATTGACGAAATCATATGTTGTTCATCTTCCTCGAGTTAATTAACCGGGCTACTCTTATACCACTTGAAAACCCATCCTCATGAAACCCATATCCCAGGTATGATCCACAAAAATAGATTCGGTTTTGATCATTAAGTTTCATAAAATTAATCTCGTTAGATTTTTCATCATGGGTTAACATTGGATGACTATATTTTGTTTGAAAAATGATCTTCTCAGATCTGGGTAGTCTTGGAGGGTTCAAAGTTACTAGGTAGGAAGTATTACTAACAATATTTTGTAGTAGGTTCATGTAATAAGTTACGTACGATCGTTTTTTTTGTTCACCAATTGATTCAGTCACAAAATTCCAACAAGACCACAGACGTGAATTGGATGGCATGAAATCAGTATCACTATGTAAAATCACATTGTTAGAATTGTATTTATACGAAGACAGTATCTTTTTAACAATTTGATTACTATCTTGATATAAGCGAAGACTATTATTGGCTGGTGTAGCTAGTACAGCAAGATCAAAATAGTATGGTCTATGATCTTCACATTTCAATACTACTTTATTGTCCATTTCTGTACATGAAATAACACGAGTTTTTGTCCTAATATTACCGGAAAATTGATCTTGAAAGGCTTTGAGATATGATCGACTACCATTGTCTATTGAATACCAGTGTGGTCGATTTGTAAGTTTGAGTAATCCATGGTTAGAGAAGAAGTGGATAAAAGTATTAGCTGGTATTCTCCTGGCATTTTTTGTATCGCACGACCATATAGCTGAAGCGATGGGCAGAAAGTATTTTTCTATTGTTTGCTCAGGACACCCAATATTTTGTAAAAGTTCAATAATTGAAAGATTCTTTTCAAAAGAAAGGTGTTTATGTTTTTCTAGTTTACGAGAGTATTTATAAACAGACCATATCAGCCCAATATGCTTACGGCTTATGATATATCTACCACGAGGAAATAATCCCTTCATTGTCCCGGCATACTCAAGGCTAAGATCATTATCTGAATATGAAAAAGACATAGAAGTTCGAGATGATTGAACGCCAAGACTTTTTAGGAAATTAGAGAATCCAGGGTAATTGAGATTATTATATACGATGAAACCTGTATCAACATTGATTTCATTAGTAACTTCTACAGTATTGGAATGACCTCCTATAGAGTCATCTCTTTCAAATATAGTAATTTTGTGTTGTCTATCCAGAGCGTGGGCTACAGATATACCTGAAATGCCAGACCCTATAATTGCTATATTCAATTCGTAGGCCTCAATTTTTTATTAAAAAGTTGATTAACTACTATCCAATCCTTACCGTGATTGTAATTAAATAATTCCGAACAAACCATTAGGAAAAAGCGAAACCTATTCAGAGAGGTCGTGCTATTGTCTGTTAAATGATTAGTCTTAAACCAAGAATTTATAACGTCAAATTTTTCGTCAAGACGCTTCAACCACACTTCAAGTGTTTTGTGATAATTTTCTCCTGATTCGGACCATGATTTTATAAGAGAAAGTTCGCTATCAAGGTCTTCATATAGTTCTGGATATGGCATCATTCCACCGGAAAAAAAATACTTGGCCATCCAAGAATTTTTAACATCGTCGAAATATTGGGGATAGATTCTGTGGGCGAATACTTGAATGAATAAATTCGAGTTATCTGACATCCAGTTTGAAACGCGGTCCAATAATCCCTTTATGTTTCTAGTGTGTTCTAGCATTTCAATGGAGAATATTCTGTCGAATGTACAGTCGAAGTCAAGATTATTTACGTCGCTCTTCAATGAGGTGAGATTATTGATATTTCTTTTGTTGCATTCGGATTCGATAAAAATCTTCTGTGTATTTGAATTGGTTACTGCGGTGATCTCAGAATTTGGGTAATTTTCAGCGAGGTATACTGACAAAGATCCCCATCCCGCACCAAGATCGAGTATTTTATGCCCATTCTTAACTTTAGCTCTTTCTATATAGGTTTTAAGTGTTAGTTCCTCGGCAGAATCAATGGTACCTATACCAGCATTCCACATTGACCCAGAATATTTCATGTGTTTACCTAGTATCACCTTAAATAATTCGGTGGGTAGTTCGTAGTGTTGAAGATTGGCCTTGTCGGCGTTCAAAGCAATGGGACCCAATAAACTTTTTTTAAGAAAATTACCACGATAAATCTTCAACTGAGAATCGTCCATCTTTCCAATTTTAGCACTGTACTTTGATAGACTATATCTGATTAAAATACGTAAAATTACGTCGGGCAACAAGCTTCGATCTACGATAGATTGATACCACATTAAATTTCACTTTTCTCAATAGATATCTGAATATTGTCTATATGGCCAGACGCAAATGCTACCTCGCAGTAACTGAAGTAATATTTAAAACGACGCAAGTTTCTTTCTGAAAATCCCTTGTTTCTTAAATTGCTTATTTGTGAGTCTAAATTGTTTGCCCATTTTAGAAGAGTCTTGACGTATTGATAGCCGATTGAGTGAACTTCATTAATTAATAATCCCTGTTTACAAGCCTGTACGTTAATAGTTGCTATTGATGGTAGTAAACCGCCTGGGAAAACGTATTTTTGAATAAAGTCGCAGTTTTTTCTGTAGGATGAGTACCTAATATCTGGTACTACAATCACTTGTAATTGAAGGGTACCGTGTGGTTTGAGTAGACGTCGGCAACTAGAGAAAAACGTTCGTAGACCCTTGTGCCCTACTGCCTCCAACATTTCAACTGCGAATATATGATCAAAAACCCCCTCCAGATTTCGGTAATCTATTAGTTTCACTGATATTTTGCTTTGTAGGTCTAAGCCTTCAATCAAGTCATTACAGTACTTGTACTGGTTATTTGACAGGGTTATACCGGTAGCTCTACATCCAAATTCAGAGGCGGCTTGCATTACAAGGCTTCCCCACCCACAACCTATATCTAGAATATGATCGCTTTCTTTAATGTTACTACGTCTCAAAATGGTGTTCAGCTTCCATATTTGGGCATCCAATAAATTGTCTGAGCTATTCTTAAATATACCGGAGGAATATGTCATGCTTGAATCAAGAAAGCTGCTAAAGAAATAGTTACTAAAATCGTAATGCTCTTTAATATTCAAGGAAGACCAATACATGTTGTTTGATGAGCGAATAGATTGTATCAATCTTCCCCATAGTTTGACCGGGGCAATATTTCCGATATTGGGAGATGAGTTTTTGATATTATTATTGTTGAGGTGGGTGAATAAAGAGGTTAGATTCAGGGTGTTCCATTTGCCCTTTAAATAAGATTCAGCAAAACCTAGATCATATCCAAGCAATACGTCAGTAAAAAAAGACCAGTCGAGAACACCTATAGTCGGTTTATCAGTGATTAAATTACTCTTCTGATCAGGCACGTTTACCAGAACACCTGATTCGCTGAATTTTTTAATAAATAGTGGAGCTATGATTCGACCAATATGTTGGTTAAATGTTTTCATTTTAAATTTTATTTGGTGTTTAATTTACTTAACGCCGTGGATCCATCAGCTATAAATCCTTCAAGATAGAGTCTCCCTTTTACCCAACGTTTAATTGCGGTTTTGATGGCATATTCAGTTTCTTCAATTATATTTTTGGGTACCATAGATTCTTTAGAGATTAGCCCTAGCTGTTCAAGAACGATTTCACCGACCATGCCATAACCCGGACGGATTTTCTTTATTGCCTGTGACAAAATCCTGTTTGGGATAAATTTGACAAATCTGCGCTCCTTGTGGGAGGCGTATTCGGTAAATAATTTGCCGAGTTTATCTTTATCATCTAATGCTATATTGAGGTTAAATATAATTCTTTTAAGCAAGTTTATTACAGATCCATTCATTCTTGGTAGCCAAGCTTGCGTTTTTGCTTCTATTTCTTTTACAACTGCAATTTCATTAGCCGGCATTTGAAAGTTCAGTGTTGTTTGAATTACGTTATCGAGGAGTTCTGGTTCGGCTTCTATTTGTATGGCCGTTAAGTTTCTGAATTGGACTGTGTGAAGCGCTTCTCTCCCTTTCACCTTACTTATTATTTTATATGTATTGCTATTACTAGGCAGAAATTCCCTTTGTAATTCATACCAGTAGTCTGTAACACATTCTTGAATCATTCCGTAAGTTGTTAGTTCGACAGGATGAAATCCAGACTTGTGATTATTGGAATAATTAGTAGTTTCTTTTGCCTCTTCAATTTCGTTTTCTATCGATTTCTTGTCTATCCCCAATGTTATAAGAATCTTTTTGAAGGGATCAGCATGGCCAAGTTCGTCAGGCTCCCAGAAACCTGATATGTAATTTTCTAGCCAGTCAGCACCGTGTTTTCTTGCTCCTATTTTGAACGTTTGAGAATATTGCTCTGTAAGGGATTCCGTTATTAATGAAAGCCTGAACGAATCAACAATTTCTTTTGCCTCCAAGTTTGCTGATTCTATGAGATCTTCGGGAGTAAAGGTTTCTCCCATGCTTTCTAAATCCTCGCGGTTGACAGTCTGGAGCTTTGGGATTTGCTCGTCGACGTATGACCTTAATTTTCTTACGAATGGTTCTTTTTTAGACATTACAAGTTACCAATATGATTCGGTTCCTTTAATTCCTTAATGGGATATGAAATCGATATACCCATATAATAGCGTCGAATACAAGGCAATGAAAAGTAATAACTGAGATACCAGATATGGTCAGGATCCGGTGGAAAGTTGATGGTATTGCAAGCGGAGAAGATATTACTATAATCGTTGCGGCAAATAATGATATCGCAGTTACCCATAGTGATGTAACGCTAATTATCCACCAGAGCGAATTGCTTGTTTTTAAATAGGCAATCGTAGCTGGCATCCAACTTGCAGCAGATAATAGGAAAATCATACAGAGAATGGAAATGCCCTGCTTGGTATCCAACACTCTGGATAGAAATTCTGACGGGTCCGATTCCAACAGGATTCCGTATGCAAAAGCCAGATATCCTGCTGTGGCAAGCAGCATGGATATAATAAAGGCATATCTCAATTCACCCTGTACATTTCCCCATAACATTTCACGTTGTGCAGGGAAGCAGTACAAGCAAATTATGTATCCCCCTAATACCGCAAGACCACCTATGATGTTTACAAACAAGAAGGTTGCAGTAGCTGGCATATACAGAATTCCTAGTTTTTTGGGATGAATCTATTTATACCTTACAGGACTTATTAATGACAGTACTTATTAATGCAATATTTTCATCAATCCAAGATATATAGCTCGTTCGCAGTTGTGCCATGTTTTCCATTGATTGGGCCCTTCGCCCACATTTAGGGGTGAATAATGACTAAACCAGAACCCTTGTCTTGACACCTTGGGATATACTCTTTCCAAGAGGATGCTATGACATTGTCACTTCTGGGTTTGAGTTTAAGTATAATAGTTTGGTTTTCATTTCAACCAAGTATCGCTGAGGCTCATAGGCCATCTTTTCCTGATGGATTCAACAACTCTCCATATTCCGCATTTGAACTAGATGATATCGATATTTCGCAAGCCGTATATCAAGTTCTCGATGAAAACGAACAGGTGTGGCTTAAATTTCAGCCAGGCAGCTCCAGTTCTAAAACAGCAATTATTCAGTTGGGTATTCCTGTGTTGGAAGAAACCGAATTTTTTAGACCAATGGTGGCGGTAATTAGTCAAGATTTAAAGAGAATCGATTTACCATTTGGCTTGCCTGATGGATTTGGAGCAATTGCGTACAAAGCAAAAGATGAAAAGCCCATTAGAACATTTCATGAACCTTACACCGAAACTGATTCATGGATATTAATAGAAGAAGAGTTTGACATAATTGGAACCAACATTCATTACGTTGTCATTTTTTCTGAAACAAACCAGTCGGGAAAATTTTGGTTTGCCACTGGTACTAAGGAAGTCTTTGATTTCTCCAGTTCTCAGTTAAACAAAAATATATTAAAGGTTAAAGCCTTCCATAAACCAACTATGCCTTCCTCTGTTGAAATTAGTTCACAAGATAAAAATCTCGTTCAGCAATCGCTTCTGCAAGGAACTGATTATATTAGATCAATAGAATTTTTTCTGGTAGCCACATTAATTCTCTCATTCCTAATATTAATTTTAGTTAAGAAAAAATTGCGTTAAAAATTGAGTTACTCTATCTTGGCTTAATCTACGATGTTCATAAGACCATCATCTTGATTGGTATGTTTGTACATAGTCTTTATGGCGTATTCCTTGATGCCAATCACCTGTAGTAATTCAAGGGCTACCTTTGCTCTCGCACACTCTTCTCTATATGTTCGTGGAGCTGAATTACTCAGTGCATTGTGAAGGGCCAGCGTAGCCTCTGTCGTCAGTGCCATTAGATTAGACTCCATGACCTTCGACACACATGTGGAAGTCTTATGTAT
>CAYSLK010000006.1:0-18690 GCA_964431885.1 uncultured Dehalococcoidia bacterium
ATAGTTTATACGGAACTTGTTGATATGTTAGGTTCTGGGAAGCCTCTGCGTCTAAAGATGGGTTTCGATCCTAGTGCCCCTGACATACATTTGGGACATGTAGTAGGACTAAGGAAATTGAGGCAGCTCCAAGACCTAGGACATAAAGTTGTTCTCATAGTGGGAGATTGGACAGCTCAGATAGGAGATCCAAGCGGTAGATCTCAAACTAGACCACTATTAACACAGGCTGAAGTTGAGCAAAACGCACACACTTATATGGATCAATTTTTTAAAGTTGTGGACAAGGATCGTACAGAGACTCGATGGCAGAGTGAATGGTTCGGAAATTTTTCTCTTACCGATATATTAAAACTCACGAATCGCTTCACTGTGGCTCAGTTTCTTGCTAGAGACGACTTCGCGAAAAGGTTTAAGGCCAATTATCCAATCACCATAACTGAGCTTCTATATCCAATTTTACAAGCCTACGATTCTGTTGCCATTAAATCAGATATAGAATTCGGAGGAACAGATCAAAAATTTAATCTGTTAGTCGGCCGAGATTTACAGCAAATGATGGGTCTGCCTTCTCAACAGTGCATTTTGGTACCCCTTTTACAGGGCACAGACGGAGTGCAAAAAATGAGTAAAAGCCTAGGGAACTACATTGGTGTAGCTGAACATCCAAATGAAATATTTGGTAAGGCTATGTCGTTGCCCGATGACTTGATTGTTAAATACTTTGATTATTTAACTAATATTGGTGATAGTGAATTAATGGATATGACAAATACAATCACTGATGAAAAGACTAACCCTATCCAATATAAATTACAATTAGCATATGAGCTTGTACAACAGTTTCATGGACAGAAAAAAGCGTTGGAGGCAAAGCAATATTTTCATACAACGGTCCAAAGACGGGAGATACCGTCTGATGCACCTACTTTTGCATTTAATCTTATACGGAAAGATAAGACGTATGCAGAATTCATGGTCAGGGCGGGTCTTGCAAAAAGTTCCTCAGAGGCTAAGCGTCTTATTGCACAAAGGGCAGTTAGGCAAAATGATGAGATAGTTATTGGTAATATTACAGCGGAAAGTATTCGTTTAGGTGACATTATACGAGTAGGACGTAGGCGAATTGTTAAAATAGTATCTTGATATCAGACGGATAGGGAATGAGGTGACAATTATGATTAGTGAATTTCATAATTTCATTGAAGAATTAGAAGGTTTAGAAAACGTTAATACGGTAGATTATACTAAAAAGACCGGAATCCTAGGTCTAGCATCCTAAAACTTCCACAATTACGCCCAGAGCCAGAAACGCTATAGACAATCTAACAAGGTTTACAACCTTCATAGCTAGTCACTCCCCCTTTTTTTGAGAGATTGGGGTCTGCTACTTTCCCATATAAAGGACCTATCTCATTAGATCCAATTCTATGAGGAATTCAGTTAAACCTGATTTTTCTTCATGTGACAATGGTTCAAATGGCATCGACATACTATCATATTCAATGATATCCATTAATTTGAGAGCGGCTTTCATTGAAGCGAAGGTTCTTCTGTTAGGGCTTCCTTTCTGAGCGAATAGTGAGATTTTGTTCGAAGCTAATATTTGGCTGTCGTATTTCTGAATAGTTTGTTCGATACCTGTTTGCCCTGCCTCAAATGCCTTAGAGTATATTTTAGGTACAAGATTCGCTAGTCCAGGTATGGATCCATCTACGCCAACACCTCTTGTTCTGCTCACTCGGAAAGCAGAACCAATAAAGTTATAAAGTTTAATTTGATTTTGCTGACATAGAGTATTCAGTTGAGCCAGGCTTTCACCTTGACCTGAACTGTCCTTTATCCCAATAACTACGTTATCCATCGCAAGTGTCAGGACTGTTTCAGGGTTAACTGGCGTTTTGACTGTTTGTGGAATATTGTAAACCCATAGTGGTGAGCCTAATTTATCTGACGCTTTCTTATAGTGATTAATCAACTCATCTTGGGATGTAGGATAATAAAAAGGAGGAGTTAAAGCCAGTCCATCCAATCCTAAGTCTTTTACAGCTAATCCCATATCAATAGAAAGATCTGTACCTCCGCATGATATGTTACCGATAACCGGTACTCTGCTTCCTACTACATCTACAACTACTTCCATACTATGGATTCTTTCACTGTCTGAAAGATGGGCGAATTCCCCGGTTGTTCCAGAAACCCAGATACCATGTACACCGTTTTCTATCAAGTAATTTACCAGGTTGCGCAATGAATTATCATCAACTTTACCGTTTGGTCTGAGAGGTGTAAGTATCGGTACTACGATCCCTTTAAATCCCTTATTAGTTTTCACCAATGGCTCCTTTAAACTCTAGGTTCATTGTTAAACATATTTGATATTTCGTAAATCCTAGACTGTTTGGTAGTTTGTTGTAAACCCTCTGCCTCCGTGTTTAAATAAAATCGTACATAACTTGGTTTGATTACTTAAGATTTAATAGACGGTCTGTTAAACTTGATTTATAACTATTTTTAATTTTAAATCGACTCAATAAATTTTAGGAGGCGAGTAATATTGAAGATAACTGATGTAATTATGGAAACGTATCGTTGGAAAAGACACAAACCAATCAGAAATGGACGCCACACTTATCCCACATCAGGATTGAATGTAGTCAGAGTAACAACTGATGAAGGTATTACAGGTATCGGTCTTGCAGGGGGAGTTCAAGGAGCTGAAGATATAGGTGTGGCCATATTAAACCACTTGAAACAATATGTCATTGGGCAGGATCCGTTTAATACTGAAAGAATTTGGAGTGAGATGTGGCAACCCAAACTTATAGGGAGAAGAGGACTTAGCACGAGAGTTATAAGTGGAATTGATATTGCTCTATGGGATATCAAAGGTAAAGCATCTAATTGTCCTGTTTACAAGCTGCTTGGGGGCTTCTCTGATAAAGTTCCCGTATATATAGCAGGAGGGTATTACGAAGAAGGTAAAGGCCTAGATGAGTTGTCAATAGAAATGGAAAATGCTGTTTCATTAGGATCTTCTGCTATAAAAATGAAAATTGGAGGACTACCTATTAAAGAGGATGTTGAACGAGTCAGGATAGTGAGGCAAACTGTTGGCGATAACGTGAAAATAATGGTGGATGCCAATTGTGCTTATCGCTATTTCGAAGCCGTAGATATTGCCAGAAAGATGGAGAAATATGACATTTTCTGGTTTGAAGAGCCCGTTCATCCAGATGATTACGAAGGGCATAAGATAATAAGTCAATCAACTTCTATTCCTATAGCGACCGGGGAGAATGAATATACAAAATATGGCTTTCGTGATCTCATTCAAAACAGATGCGCAGCCATTATTCAGCCGGACTCTTTGATTATGGGGGGCATAACAGAATTCATGAAGGTAGCTGCATTAGCTCAGGCCCATGACCTTCCTGTGGCTCCTCATGGCAATCAAGATGTGCATGTCCATCTTGTTTCTGCCATACCGAATGGGTTAACTGTTGAGTATTATAGTAATTCTACTGACCCAATGTGGGAGTGGATGTTTGAATATACACTACCTGTTGAAAATGGATTTGTAAGCCCACCTGAGAGACCAGGTATAGGTATCCAATTAAATGAAGAGGCTCTCGCACCACATAGAATACATTGAGACATTCTACCTAATTGAGAATAGATAAAGACATAGGCAGGTTACAGTATGAAATATTCTGTCATAAATGAATATTTCAGTTTCCTTCGGTAGACTCTTCAGTGGATCTTGGCTGGCTTTCGCCATCTCCCTCGCCTTCTGTTTCATCTAGCTCTTCCAGATCCTCATCTTCTGTTACTTCCTCAACTTCAACCCTAGGTGGGCTCACTCTGGCAAGCAATCCTTCAGGATTGGTTATAAGTTCTACGTTTGCCCCAATTTCGAGATCACGCACATAGATTGATTTCTCGAAATCATCTAGTTCGGACACATCTATTGAAATTGACGGAGGGATATCCATAGGCAGTCCTTCAATTAGAACACTTTGCAATGACTGCAAAAGAGTACCACCCAGTTGTCTAGCGGCAGGTGCTTCACCAGTGAAGATCACAGGGACTTCGGCCTGGATTGTATTGGTTACGTCGACTCTTAAAAAATCTACGTGCATGATTTCTTCTGTAACGGGGTGTCTTTGCACTTCTCTAACAAAGCAAATATTCTCGTCATCGTTATTTTCTATGGAGACTGATAGGGGGATATTAGTCCCTACTTGTGGTAATAATCTGCGCAAAGTCTGAGCTTCTGTTTGCAGAACGGCTGGTTGGATACCGCTGCCATATACATGAACTGGTACAATACCTTCTCTCCTCAATTGTTTTACTTTTTTGCCAGTGACGTTTCTGAGGTGAAGCTTGAGATTTATGGCGTCCATAGTTAACGAAACTCCTAGAATACCCTGGATATTAATGTATAGTAGTTAATGAATATCACACACTAACATTTTATCACATTCTACTGCAACTGGGACATATCGGTATCCCTTAAATAATCCCAAAGATGTCTTCTTACCTGAGGGACAAATGTTCTATACGAACCAAAACGCTCATATTCCAGGAACTGTCAAGATGAAATTTGTGATTATAGACCTTGATATATGTATAAATCATTGTTCTTGCTTACGCGAGGCCTCAATTTGGCTACATTTCCGTCTCTGATTAGCCTTGGACTTGCTCTAAGTGCTACTTAGAAATAAACACCATTCCTTGACAATAGAAGCCGTAAATTGTTAACATTTGTTGTGCTTTTATCCCTAGTTATAGCGGTAAAAGTGCACTTGTATGATGTTTTCATAGGATTTAGAAAGGGGAAAAACTATTGTCCTACGTCAGTTGCCTGAAGTGTAAGGAATGTGGCAGGGAGTATCCTGTAGAGCCGTTAAATGTTTGCGATTTTTGCTTTGGCCCTTTAGAGGCAGATTATGCATATGATGAAATTGCTAAAGTTATAAGCAGAGATAAAATATCTGATGGCCCCAATACAATTTGGCGTTATGAAGACCTGCTTCCCGTAGATGCAGATAGAGCTTTGGATATGGGGACAGGTTTTACACCATTAATAAAGGCAGATAACCTAGGGCGACTATTTGGGCTTAATAATTTATATATAAAAAATGATTGCGTTAATCCTTCATATTCTTTTAAAGATCGTGTGGTTTCAGTCGCTAGTGCTAAGGCCTTAGAATTTGAATTCAGCACTTTGGCGTGTGCTTCTACCGGTAATTTAGCAGGAGCAGTGTCAGCCCATGGCGCCAAAGCTGGTATGAGGACAATGGTATTTTTTCCATCCGATTTGGAGAAAGGTAAAATCATTGGTGCTGGCATTTATGGGTCTATATTGGTTGCTGTTGATGGTAATTATGATCAAGTCAACAGACTGTGTAGTGAACTGGCCGATAATCACAGATGGGCTTTTGTCAATATAAATATGCGCCCCTATTATTCTGAAGGTAGTAAGACTTTGGGATACGAAGTTGCTGAACAGCTGGGTTGGAAACCGCCGGATCACTGCATTGTTCCAGGGGCATCAGGATCGCTTTACACATAGATTTGGAAAGGTCTGAATGAACTGTCAGATCTCGGGCTTATTGGCCCTGTGAAAACGAGAATGCATATAACTCAACCTGTGGGATGTTCCCCTATTGTTCAGGCGTATGAGAAGGAAACTTATCATGTCAGTCCGGTACGCCCAGATACGATTGCAAAGTCGTTAGGAATTGGTAACCCGGCCGACGGATTTTATTCGCTGAAAACGGCAGAATTGTCTAACGGTAGTGCAGTAGCTGCACCTGAAGAGGAAGTAGCGGAATGCATAAAACTGCTCGCCGAAACGGAAGGAATATTTACGGAAACTGCCGGAGGCGTTGTTGTTTCCGGTCTTAGGCAATTAGCTAAAATGGGGACTATAAAGCCTGACGAAGTTACAGTAGCTTATATAACAGGCAATGGTCTAAAGACCCAAGAAGTAGTAGAAGATTTAATTGACCCGATTCAGACTTCTCCAGATTACGAATCTTTTCAAAAAGCTATGGTAAAAAGAGGAATTAATAACGAAGACTAGGAGTGGTTTTACATTAATGGCTACAAAAAGGGTTAAATTTACTTTTCTTCATGGTATGGTTACTCAACCTGTGATATATAATCTGGGTCAAAAGTTCAATATAATCACTAATATAAGGCGAGCTGACATTAGAGACGACACCGGGTGGGTAGTTCTAGAATTGGAAGGATCAGAAGAAGAAATAGAAACTGGTTTGAATTGGGTTGTAAGTTCAGGAGTACGGGTAGATCCGGTAGGGGGCGACGTTATTGAAGGTTAAGTTACGGGATTAAAGATAATGCTGACGACTATTTAGTTTAGTAATAAAGTAGTCGGAGTCAATTTCAAGGAGGAAAAAATCGATGAGCATAATGGTTAGAATACCAACACCCCTTAGACGGGTTACTAATGGATTAGACAAAGTATCGACTGAAGGTGACACTTTAAATGAAATTGTAAAGTCGTTGGATTCCCAATTTCCTGGAATAAAGGCACGTTTATGTGATGATCAAGGTGAATTGAGGAATTTCGTTAATGTGTATGTGAATGGTGAGGACGTTCGTTTTATGGATGGCCTTGGAACTGAAACTAAATCAGGTGACGAAATAAGTATTGTTCCTGCCGTAGCCGGTGGGAGATAGCAATTAAAATTCTCGTAATTATGTAGAGGATGTCTTAGTCAGTAGTTTTACACAGGCGTAGATCGACTTCGTGTACGGCATAGGTATATTGAGGATTTCCCCCAGTTCCAATACAACTCCTACTAGGCTTGCCAGTTCTATAGGTCTACCTGCTTCTAAATCTTGAAGCATTGAAGTTTTGTGGTTTCCTACTTTAGCAGCAGCAGCCAATCGTTGCTCTATAGTCATGCGAAGATTCACCCCCAACTTTTTTGTCACTTTTTCAGATTCCTTCATGATATAACGTACGATTTCCGTCATATCGGGATCACGGGTAATCTCGGCTAATGTTGCTCTCGTAAGGGCGCTAATCGGGTTAAAAGCTATATTGCCTAAAAGTTTAAGCCATAATTCTTCGCGTATTTTCGTGTTGATTCTGCTACGGAAACCGGCATTCGCGAATATTTTAGATAGTGACTGTAGCCGGGCACTTTTACATTCAATTAGTTCTCCAAAACTAAGACGGTCTCCTTCAATATGGCGAATAACACCAGGACTTTCAATAATCGTTGCAGGATATACTATGCATCCGACAATCCTACTAGGAGCAATTGTTTTATCGATAATTCCCTTAGGATCTAAGCTCTCCAAGGTTATTCCTTGGAGAGGTCCTTCGTGACGTTTGAAATACCACCATGGGATACCATTTTGTGCAGAAATTACAGTAGTTGTCTTATGGAGTAAAGGACGTAGGGTTGGTGCTATATCAGGTACGCTGTGAGCTTTCACTGTGAGGACTACAACATCTACCGTTCCTATGTCATTAGGATTACTGGTTGCAGTAGGATGCGTTAGGAAATCCTCTTTCTTCGTTATAATGCGTAAGCCATTGGACTGAATGGCTTCCAAATGAGGTCCTCGTGCTATCAGGTAAACATCCTCACCTGACCGTTGGAGCATAGCTCCAAGGTAAGCCCCTATTGCCCCGGCTCCAGCTATTGCGAATTTCATAAACGAAACCTAGAAAATTCAAGATTGTTGCAGGTCTACCATTTTTGCGGCCACGACACGGCGTTGGATCTTTCCACTCGCCGTTTTAGGAATTTCATCCACTATATGGATTGTTCTGGGCAGTTTGAACGACGCTAAGCGTTGGCGGCAATATTCCTTTAACTCTATTTGGCTGACGTTATCACTCAAAACAACCGCAGCGTGAACTTCTTCACCGTATCTTTCGCTAGGAACGCCGAATGCAACTGCTTCAGCGACACTTGGATGATTCAGAAGAGTTTCATCAATTTCTCTAGGGGAGATTTTTTCACCACCTCTATTGATCAATTCTTTTATACGGCCAGTTAAAGTCAGGTACCCTTTTTCATCTATATAGCCTTGATCCCCCGTCCTAAACCATCCATCTGTGTATGAATCTTTGTTCGCTAGAGAATTACCCTCATAACCACTTATCACGTTCATTCCACGAATAACGATTTCTCCTGTCGATCCTTTATCCAATATACTGCCTGTTTCATCCATTACTTCTATTGATACTCCCGTACTGGTGCCCACTGTGCCAGGTTTTCTTGTTTTGGGAGGTAAAGGGTTTGAAGACATTTGATGTGAGGCTTCTGTCATACCATAAGCTTCAACTACGGGTACTCCAAAGAGTTTTTCCATGGATTCCGAGGTTGAAGGGGCTAATGGTGAGCTACAGGATCTAATGAATCGGAGTGATTTATGCAAAGAAGAATCTGACCTGGAACGTCTAATAGCTCTCCTTACCAATACTTGATGCATAGAAGGTACTGCTGTAAACCACGTTATATTATGATCATTGACGATTGACCAGAAACGTAAAGCATCGAAACTGGGAGGAATTACAACCGTTCCTCCGGAACCGAAGGTGGACAGAAGTGATGCTACAAGTCCATGGACATGAAATAGTGGCATGATACATAATGATTTATCTATAGAATTAAGCTGATATGTTGCTATGATATTTCTAACAGAGGCAGTTAGGTTTCGGTGAGTTATGGGGACCCTTTTGGGACGACTAGTAGTGCCACTCGTGTGCAAAACGAGGGCTATGTCATCTGGTGTTATTTCCAAACCACGCTTGGGCTTTTCTACACCGCCGTCCACGGAAAATTTAACATTGCCATCCGTACCCGAGCTCACTGAAATAAGAAGCGTTTTGTCCGAAGCTGACTTGTTTGCGTCTTGAAAGGTGTCAGTTGGTGTGATCAAAGCAGAAGCTCTTGTGTCTTCAAGGTAAAATTTAAATTCGTCCATTGTATAAGAAGGATTTAGGGGTGCCGCTGTACCTGAGAGAGTTACTGCTAGGAATGAAACAATATTTTCAATCCCGTTACCCAATACAATCGCAACCCTATCATTTCTACTGATACCACAGTCATTCAATTGTTTAGAAAGGGATGAGACCTGTAGGCGAAGCGACTCGTACGTTACCGTGGGACCATCTGGTACTACAATTGCAGGATGATCGCCAGCCCCGACTTTCAACATATCACTGATTGTGTCGTATGATTGATTATCTGTCATCACAATGTGCCTTCCATTAAAGAAATCTAACTATTCAATGTTTTTCTTAGTAAGGGTATGGATTCTTTCATTCCTCTAAGATCCCCCTGCAAACGATTAATGATTTCTTCGGAATTAGACTCTGGATATATCTTAAGATTGATCAGTACAGGGCCGACCGAATTCAGCACGTCGGCAATACCTTCTTCGAATGCTTTTGTTTGGTCGAATTCGAATGTTTTTGCATATCCTGCTTTAGATCCCATTAATCTTATGCTTCTTCTTGTGGAATTAGGGGTGGGCTGTCCACCCGTCACAGCATATATTTCGTTGTCTAGAACAAAATGATAGAAATTATTGGGTGACGTATTACTAATTGTAATCAAAGCCCCTAAGTTCATAAGTAAACTTCCGTCCCCGTCTAACACCATTACCTTTCTGTCGGTGCATGCCATGGCAATACCAAGTCCCACTGACGAAGCTTTCCCCATTACACCACCTTCATGTATGTCAAGCGATAAATTAGTGCTTTGTTCAGTCCAACCTAACCATCCCATCATCGTGGGAACTACAATCCCATCTTTTCTGTGGCTGTTCAACACTTTTAGGACATCTGTCATTAACATCATAACCAGTAGCATCTCCGTATATGTAAGAATCCAGGTCCATATAGATATAGAATTGTTAGTGTATACTTAACTAAATCTTGCAAAGATTGGCAAGGTTCCTCCTATAATTTATCAGTTTGAACTCAAATTCGTAGAAGGAACCGATCTGATGCGACAAAGGATGCGTAAATCACTCAATTCGTTGTGTGCTCTAGGGTCGCTACGAAATCTAGCTGTATTCTGAACCCATTAGACATGCAACGGGACCTTGGGTTTTCTCAGCTTCGTTAAAGGCTATTGAGATCCTGTCAACATCTTCATCACCTTCAACCAAATAATGATTTATGCCCCATGCATGTAAGATAGGCTCCGTATACCGCGCCGCGGAGTCGGGTGTGACCCCATGCCTTGTCCAACCTCTATATCCGATCATTAATACTAAGGGGAAGTCGATATCTAATGTGAGGCCTCTAATTGAATCGCCCGATTCAAAGAGACCAGTGTTCTGAATTAAGACAACAGGTTTCTTTCCACCAACCCAGAGACCAGCAGCTATTGCCATACTTTCTCCCTCTCGACAAACTGGCACTAAGTCTATGGACGATTCAGCTACCATCCTTTGATACATGAAATTGGTTTCACTGTCTGGTAGCCATACAACGTGTGTCACATCATTTTTCTTGAGTTGCTCTAGTATTGGAGAGGGTGTTAAGCGAAGTTCTGGCATCTGCATCCTCTCCTAGCGTAGGTTAAGCCTTATTTTGGCTAATTATATGCTTTCTTGGAAACGACGGTCAACCGTTTCGCCATAACTCTGCATTTCCCTCTGGGCAATAGCCTATTTCTCGGAGTGAATTTTCTATATCCCAGAATCGCCATTTGTTATTCGAAACCCCGTAGTAAACCCCAAAACCTAGATCATCAGGAGCTTCTATACACCGTTCGACTAGCTGTACCAAGTCGGGATGCGTTAAGAGAGTAGCAAATTGACGTGGTTCGATTGGCCGTCCTTCTTGATTTAAGGTGCCTATCCTAAGACATAATACTGAAATTCCGTAGGTATCCGAATAATAACGCCCTATACATTCTCCGAAAGCCTTCCCTATACCGTAATGTCCATCTGGTCTGAGAGGTGTTGCTACGCTTATGAGAGGTATATCTTCTGGATTAATTCCTTCATAGTTACCAGTTACAATGTCTAAATATGGTTTGTCGTTCTCATACATACCCGTGGTGTGGTTAGAACTTGCAAATATTACTCTCTTTACTCCTGTTAAGCGAGCCGCTTCGAGAGTATTGTATGTAGCGACCATATTATTTCGATAAATAACGTCCCAAGGAGAGTCTCTATCTGGTACAGCTGCAAGATCGATTACGACATCCTTGTCTAAAAATGCATGTTTAATCGTATTTAAATCCGTCATATCTGCTACTAAACAGTCTAATCCAGTGATAATTTCCACATCTATACCAAAGAGTTCGTATGATTCCACTAGAGATTGTCTTAGTATAGTCCCAATTAAACCTGATGCACCTGTAATGAGTATTTTCTTTTCTGATGTCATGATCGCCCCTTTTGAGAAGTAAATCTTTAACGGTTATAGAAACACATATAAGTCATAAGTCCAGGTTAAGAAACAGAAGCCAAGTCATTATACATAATTTAGTTCTTTCAAGACATTTTACCAATGTGAGACAAGCCTATTTGAGAAATTTTGCGTGCGATGCCTTCAGCTTAAATTAAAATTAGGATTTATAGGTTGTAAACAGGGTTGTCATAAGGCACAATCGCCTATATAATAGCGAATGATTTTGGGAGTGATTTATTGCTTGGCCTCCGTTGTGGATGTGACAAGTGTATGAAGTGCTCGCTAGGTTTGGATGCTCAAAAAAATACACCTGGGAGGGAATCGAATGCAGGCTTATTGTCTTAAGTGCCGCTCACATAGGGATGTTCAGAACGCTCAGCAAGTCACTTTGAAGAATGGCAGGCCAGCCACTAGAGGAAAGTGTTCGGTTTGCAGCGCCACTGTCTTCCGTATCGGTAAGGCTAGCTAACTTTTACTAGTACGACACGGACTAAGTGATCGTTCGTAAAAATAAATGATGCGACACATCAGGGTCGGTTGCAAAATTGTAACCGTGTGTATGTGTCGGTGTCGGTTTTTTTTAGAGATGCAGGCAGGGGTAGGATTAGTTCGGAGATAGACGGTTGGATTTGCAGGACCCGGAGTTGTACCGTTTATTGATTCTTTAGTTTCGGCCTATCATGCCATTCTGATTCCTATCCTGGTTTCCAAAATAATCAGCCCTAGTATTCGTCACGCTTCCCGAACTTTTTGTAAAATAGTGCGCTGCATAAGCCGGACTGATTTGGGTTTCGTGAAGTGATATATTGGAATCAGACGTAGAAAAACTCTGATGCACCCCAAGCCTAAATTGACTTTAGCTAGATGCGAGAGATATTCAATGACGAGTGATGAAATAAGAGAAGCATTTCTAGCTTATTTTGCTGAACACAACCACGACAGAGTAGATAGCGCTTCATTGATCCCTGTTGGTGATCCAACCTTGCTACTAACCAATGCAGGAATGGTCCAGTTTAAACCTTACTTCACTGGTGAAGCAGTTCCCCCCAATAAACGGCTTACTTCGACTCAGAAATCTTTTAGAACAGTGGACATTGATGAAGTAGGCGATTCAACTCACCTTACGTTGTTCGAAATGTTAGGTAATTTTAGTATTGGTGATTATTTTAAGAAAGATGCAATTTTTTTCTCATTGGATCTCGTTACCACAAAATTTGGTCTTGACAGGGATAAATTTTTTATAACTATTCATGATAGTGACGATGAAGCAGGCGAACTTTGGTCGCAAATTGGTATTCCGGATGAAAGGATATTTAAATTTGGGGATGCTGATAATTGGTGGGGTCCTGCCGGCGCAGAAGGGCCATGTGGCCCATGTAGTGAGCTTCATTATGATTTCGGATCTGACAAAGGGTGTCAAAAGGCAAATTGCCGTCCGAATTGTGAAAACGTTGTTAATGCCGCAGGTGACATTTGTACCAGGTTTGTTGAACTTTGGAATTTAGTGTTCATGCAATTTTACCAAGATATAGATGGGTCGCGTTCACCACTGCCGGCCCCAAGTGTTGATACGGGCATGGGCCTTGAACGTGCGGCTGTAATTTTGCAGGACGTTTCTACAATATACGAGACCGATTTGTTCAGACCCTTGATTTCTAAACTTGAGGAAATAAGTGGTTGTAGGTATAAGGAGAGTAGGGAAGTTACGTACGCTATGCACGTTGTGGCTGAACATATCCGCAGTTCTACATTTCTTATAGCGGATGGAGTTGTACCCGGGAATGAAGGTAGAGGGTATGTGCTCAGGCGAGTGATCCGTCGTGCCATTCGGCACGCAAACCGACTTGGGTTGAATGAGACTTTTCTAGGAGAAATGTCGGATGTGGTCATTGATAATATGAGCAATATTTTTCCTGAGTTAAAGAATCACAGAGATTTCATATTGACTGTGTTGTTGTTAGAAGAAGAGAAATTTAAACAGGCTTTCGATAATGGGCATGCAGTGCTAATGAACTCTTTGGAGGATAGAAAGACATTGTCTGGAGAGATTGTGTTCAAATTGTGGGACACGTATGGCTTCCCCGTCGAAATGACTCACGAAATTGCTAATGAATTGGGTGTAGCTGTCGATTTAGATGGATTTGAATTGGAGATGGGTAAACAGAGAGAAAGAGCTAAAGAAACGGCAAAATTTTCAGGTGATAGAGCCAAGATAAGAGTATATGAGAGCCTGGGCATTAAATCGAACACTTTCCGTGGGTATGACAATCTAAATATCTCATCCGTTATCATAGGGTTGATTGTAGATGATGAAGTTGTTTCCCAAGCCACCGAAGGCAAGGAAGTCGAAGTGGTACTAGTTGAGACTCCGTTTTATCCGGAGGGAGGTGGTCAGATAGGCGATGCCGGCCAAATGATTGCTATGGATTCTAAGGTTGAGATTTACGATAGCCAAACTGTTATGCCGGGCTTGGTTGTAAACTTCGGGAAAGTAACCAAAGGGACCGTTAATATCGGCGAATCCGTAGACTTATATGTAGACCCAATCCGTAGAGAAGACACTGCTAGAAATCATACGTCTACCCATCTGCTACACTCCGCTCTTAGGCAAGTTTTGGGACCTCATGTTCGCCAGGCTGGTTCTCTTGTAGCCCCTGACAGATTGCGTTTCGATTTCACTCATATGCAGCCTATGACGAATGATGAGATTTGGCAGACTCAGTTATTGGTTAATGAAAAAATAAGGCAGAACGCAAGGGTTATAGGCAGTGAAGATAGTTATAGTTCAGCGATAAATAGAGGTGCACTGGCCTTTTTTGGAGATAAGTATGGTGACACGGTTAGATTGATAGAGATTGCTAATGGTGCTTCATTTAGCTTTGAAGTGTGTGGTGGAACACATGTTCATAATACTGGAGAGGTAGGATCATTTTATTTACTTAACGAATCCAGTATTGGATCAGGGGTTCGGCGAATAGAAGCGGTGAGTGGTCGAGCCGGAGAAAAATTGGTATGGGACAGATTTAAGGAAACTGAACATTTGGCAACTGTACTTCAGTCGTCTATAACAGACTTGCCACAGAGGGTCAGTGGCATTCTTACAGAATTGGATGAATTAAAGCGTTCAAGAGTACTAATGGATCGCCAGCTCTCGATGCAGGCGGCAAAAGATCTCTTGGAAAACAAAAGAAATGTTAATGGAATAACAGTTCTCACAGGCCGAGCTCCTGCAAATAACGCTGACACCTTAAGGGAAGTAGCAGATTGGTTACGAGATCAGCTGAGCACAGGTGTCATTGTACTTGGTTCTGTTACTAATGAACGACCCATAATTGTGTCTATGGTTACTCCTGATTTGGTCGAAAAAGGTTTTGATGCACGAGATATAGCTAGAGACGCTGCGAAAGAAATTCAGGGCGGTGGAGGTGGAAAGCCGGAGGTCGCTCAGGCAGGGGGAAAGAGAGCTGAAAAATTGGATGAAGCTTTAGAGTCTGTAATAGATATAGTGCGAGAAAAGAGTCTACTCCTTTGACAATTCTCGGTTTAGATTTTGGGGAGCGATGGGTTGGATTCGCCGTAAGTGATCCGTCGAATTTTCTAGCCTCTCCACTTAAAACAGTACAGGTGATAGAAGTTACTTCCCTAATCCAAGACATTTTACAAGTTGTGGAAGAAAGAGCCGTTGAAAAAATAGTAGTTGGACTTCCGATTTCTATGGCAGGACGTTGGAACATACAAACAAAATCTGTTAACGATTTTATAGTCGCTTTATCAGAATGCACAGATATCCCAATAGTCCCTGTTGATGAGAGACTATCGACAGTTGAAGCCGAGAGACGTTTGATTGAGTCTGGACATCGGAGGAAGAGAGCAACGCGAAGGATCGACGCCATGGCTGCTACGATTATACTTCAGGCTTTTTTAGATTCTCAGATAATGAAATAGAGTGGACATCTGTTTTCTCAGTAGATAATACATATCATAGTTAGATTGTTTAAAATTCCCCCATAAGCTTGTCACAGCCGCTTTCCGGTGCTATTGTGAATCGGTATTTCAAGAATGAAGGAGAAACTCTATGAATAACGGAAGGTTATCTGGTAAGGTGCAAACTGTACTTGGACCCATAGAACCAGATAATTTAGGTGTAACAATAACTCATGAACATTTAGTAGTCGACTTGGGTTGCTATTCGATCGAACCTCATGAAGCTAGCCTTAAGGCAGATGTAATTGCACCTGTTAGATTAGACACTTTGAACAGAGTACGTAGAAATTTCAGGTATAATCTCGATAATCGCAGGCTTTGGGATGTTGATGCATGTATTGAGGAAGTAAATCTCTATAAATATGCCGGAGGCAACTCTATTGTGGACGCCTCCAGTGTTGGGCTTGGTAGAGACCCTCTCGCTTTAGCCAGAATATCAAGGGCTACGGGCCTAAATATCATTATGGGAGCCAGCTATTATGTTCCATTTTCACATCCACCAGATATGGATCAAAAAACTGAAGACGATATTGCTTCTGAGATAATCAGAGATGTAAAGGTGGGCGTGGGTGAAACAGAGATTGGTGCTGGTGTTATAGGTGAGGTAGGAGTGTGGTGGCCTCATTCAGATAACGTGATAAAAGTTTTGCGCGCCTCAGCGGCGGCACAAAACCAGACTGGAGCTTCCATTCTCATTCATCCAGGATATAACGATGACTCTCATCATGAGATTATGGACATTTTGATAGCCGCCGATGCAGATCCTAAGAGAGTAATAATTGGGCATCTGGATCACACGCTGAACGATTATGGTTCATTGAAAGCTCTGGCAGATCGAGGGTGCTTCATGGAGTATGATAATTTTGGTAGTGAAACTACCAGTGGCGCTAATTTAGGAGGCCAGGATAATGTTAATGACGTGGAACGGTTAAACAGAATAGAGTTTCTAATTAATAACGGGCATTTGGATAAAATACTTCTGTCTCATGACGTTTGCACAAAACACAAGTATTATAGTTATGGAGGCACAGGCTATGCTCACCTCCTGGATAACATCGTGCCTCGTATGAAGATGCGAGGGTTTACCAGAGAACAAATAGATACGATGCTTGTGGATAACCCACGTAGAGCTTTAACAATTCAGTAAATAAACTTCTGACGTCACTAGTTCCGAGAACCGTCAAGATGTGATTGTGCCTGCCCCACAATGTCTAGCCCTATTAGTTCACTCCATGCGGCTAGTAGTCGATTTGTTATAGGGCCAGGAGTACCGTCGTTAATGGGTTGGCCATTTAATTTCGTAGCTGGGATCATGCAATATGGTGTGCTTGTCAGAAAGGCCTCATCCGCAATGTACGCATCGTAGGGTTGCAATACTTCCTCGCTGACTGGGATACCAAGTTGTTGGCATAGTTCTATCACGGTAGCTCTACTAACACCCTCAAGGGCGTTTTTAGAATCGGGTGTCTTTACCACACCGTCTGAAACTACAAAAAAATTACCCCCCGTGTTCTCAGACAGGTTTCCTTCTATATCTAACAACACGGGATAGGCTTCAGGATCTACTTGTTTCGCTTCAAGTGAGGCTAGGTTCATGTGCATTCTGCTACGGTGCTTAATTTTGGGATCTACGCATTGAGTTGGTAGTTGCCTAGTCGATGGAATAACCACGTGGACCCCGGTATCGAATTGAGCAGCGAATCCTGTAAAATCGATTGGATAACAATGTATTACTACGGTGGCTGAAGGATATTTTTGAGATGGACGTCTGCTAAAAGGAACAATTCCTCTAGAAATATTATGAACAAGCCAGACGTCATCTGTTGACCCAAATAAGTGACGATTCCTCTCCAAGACTTCTAAAGTAGCTTCTTCAATCTCTTGCATGGAGATATCCGGCTTGATTTGAGTAAGTTTTAGCGATCGTTCCAGCCTGATCATGTGATCTTTTAATCTGAATGGGCGTAATCCGAAGGTTCTTGTGGATTCTGTCACAACGTCCCCAAGCAGGAATCCTGAATCTGAAATTGAGATACTTGCCGATGATTCGGGTATGTAATTACCGTCAATATATGCGATCAATTCATTGGACATCTGAGCACCTCCTAGCAAACTGTATGTACTTCATGTACTTCATGTACTTCCTGTAAGGATAATTTATATATTTCTTTAAGCGTTTGTGGCCTTGAATAAGCACGTAATTCATTAGCCTCACTACCATAACTTATAGATCTTAGACTTAGCAAGCCCGAGGTAGATAGACAAACCCAGCACTGATATTATATGAAAGCGAAGATGTTTTTTGAGTCGATGTCGTCATTTGACAATAAGGATTCTATAGGTGTATGTTTAGCCGGCGTGTAAAAGATAAGTTAATAGATTCTTTGGCGAATATTTGCCAGAATTATTGTGAAAGCTAGGTAATCAGTAAGGAGGGATACATGTACAGATCGATTATTGGCATCGTAGCTATGTCTGCGTTAATTACAGTATTCGTCGCCTGTGGCGAGACCAAAACAGAGACTATAGTTGTAGAAAAAGAAGTGATCAAAGAGGTCCCTGTTGAAAAAATTGTTGAAAAAGAAGTGGTCAAAGAAGTAGAGGTAGAAAAGGTCATTACAAAAGATGTTGTAAGGACCGTTGTTGTTGAGAAAGTAGAAGTAGCAACTCCGACTCCTCCACCTGCTGGTGCACCGGAATTTGGTGGCACCTTGAAGGTAGTGTCTCAGGCCAGCATTAAAAACTTAGACATCCACGCGAACGCATCTTATGTGACCATCGCTGTGGCATTACATATCTTTGAGAGTCCGTTTGGATGGGATTCTAATGTTCATGTCCAGCCTAGAGTCGTAGATAGTTGGGAAGTTAGTTCCGACAACAAGACTTACACTTTCAAGCTTAGAGATGGTAATCAATTCCACGATGGATCTGATTTTACCTCTAAGGATGTTATTGCATCTATCAAACGAACTGGCGATGCCTTTAGTCCTGCAATGGCATTTATGACTAAGACTTACACAACTGAAGACTGGTTGACGGAAGTAGACGACAGTACTTTCACAATTAACCTCAATCAGCCATACGGTGAGGTTATTAACACGTTGGCATATCCGTTTGGTTCTGGATATGTCATGCCAAGTGAAATTGCAGCGACTCCTGGTAACGAGTTTATCGAGGCTAATGAGCAGTTTGTTGGTTCAGGACCGTTTAAAGTTTGTGACTGGGCTCCTGGCTATATATTTACGCTCGAACGTTTCGGTGCTTATCAGCCATGATCAGAG
>CAYSLK010000007.1:0-33923 GCA_964431885.1 uncultured Dehalococcoidia bacterium
ACGAAAATTACACCGATCCGTAACTGAAATCCGTAGATCTTTAAAGGGTCTCGAAAATTTGTCTTCGATCATGGCAAGTGACATTTGCTAAAGCCTAGTTAGAGTTTCTTATTGTAAACCGTTATACCTATATACCACCCACATTATAACTCAATTATCAAACTCAAAAATCTCTGTGTCCTTTTTGATCAGTTTGGATACAATCTTTCTGCAGGCTATTGCCCTATGGCTCAAGATGTTTTTTTCATCGCGATCTAGCTCAGCCATAGTTCTATCTAATTCAGGTATTAAGAAAATGGGGTCATAGCCGAACCCATTAGAACCTCGGGGCTTCCTAATTATTAACCCCTCACACTCTCCTTCTGCTATTAATAACGGCCCGTTGGGTCGTGCTACCGCGACAACGCATTTAAACTTTGCCTGGAAATTAAAGCCCTCTATCTGGTTAAGGGTTGAGAGCAGGAGATCAACTCGTTCTTCGTCTGTGGCTAACGGTCCAGCGTACCTAGCGGAATAAATACCCGGCTTACCTCCTAAGGCATCTACTTCTAACCCCGAGTCATCAGCCAAAGTCGTAAGGCCGCTGAGTTCGCAATACTTACTGGCCTTCAATACAGCATTCTCTTCAAAAGTTGTTCCGTCTTCCTTCACTTCTATATCTATGCCGACATCGGTAAGGGAGAGTACTCCTATCGGTTGACGATCGAAAAAAGTCGAGATTTCTTTGAACTTTGCCTTATTGTGAGTGGCGATCAAGATTTTTGATTTCATTGGGATATCACTGATATGCAATACTTATTATACCTAAGTAGCTTCGTATGATTCTATGCCTAATCAATAGAATCATACTTGCCTTGCCTCGCCAAGCTCGCCAGCGCCGCCCTTTTATGGAAAGTCTGTTTTGCTATGTGGGCATTCTCACTTCTACCGCTCCATGCCTTTAAAGGGGCCGCCTGCAGCCAACGTCCGAAGGAAAAAATAAGCTGCCAAGGGGAATACGTTTCTGCACCATACAAGTTAATCTCATTCAAGTTTTTCGTTGCCTCTTCGTCTCCCTGACCACCAGAAAGGAAAACTATACCGGGTACAGCCGCTGGTACAGTTCTCTTTAGACATTCCACCGTCCTTTGTGCCACTTCTTTAGGGCCAGCCCTATTAGCAGCATCCTTACCAGAAAGAACCATGTTTGGTTTTAGCAAAGTGCTATCGAGTCTAACGTTTTGATTCCCAAGCTGGTAATATACCTCACGTAATGTTAGCTCAGTTATCTCATAACATCTCTCTATACTATGATCACCGTCCATGAGCACTTCAGGTTCAACTATAGGTACCAAACCAGCTTCCTGGCTTAAGCCGGCGAAACGAGCCAAAGCGTGGGCGTTGGCCACTATTCCATGACTGGTAGGTATATCTTTCCCTATGTTAATAACCGCTCTCCATTTAGTGAATTTGGCCCCCAATTCAACATACTCCTCCAGGCGGCCACGTAGGCCATCTAGCCCATCCGTGATAACCTCCCCTTCTGCCCCAGCTAGGGGGTTCGTGCTTTTGTCAACTTTAATCCCTGGAATTATCCCCTGTTCCCTAAGTATATCTACTAGTAACTTTCCTTCACGGTTTTGCTGGCGAATGGTTTCATCGTAAAGTATAACCCCGCTTATAAACTGCGATGCTCCTTCAGTAGCGAAAAGCATTTCACGATAATCGCGTCTGTTTTCAAAGGACGACTCCACATTTATAGAATCAAACCGTCGCTTTATTGTTCCTGTGCTCTCATCCGCAGCAAGAATGCCTCTACCTGGACCTACAAGGGCTCGAGCTATATCCTTTGGTTGCATCTCTACTGTCATTTCGTCACCTCATTCCTCTAATGAATAAACTAAGTTCCCAGAAACTGAAGAACAGTATGAACTACGCTTGTATTACCTATAATAAGTGGCACACGCTGATGGATTGTTTCCGGCTGAACCTCGAGTATAGGTATGGAGTCGGAAAAGGCCTTGCCTCCAGCCTGTTCCGCAATAAAGGCTAGAGGGTTGGCTTCGTACATTAAACGCAATTTCCCTTGCTTGTTCTTCGCATCTCCAGGGTAAAGAAACACACCGCCCTTCAGAAGATTTCTATGAAAATCGGCAACCAGCGATCCTACATACCGCTGTGAATAAGATTTCCTTAAATGAGCGGCAGCTTTTTGCATGTTCTCATCCCACTTATCAACATTTCCTTCATTGAAACTGTAATATTCGCACGCAGCGGGAATAGTTATATTAGGATGCGTTAACATAAATTGGCCCGACTTTGCGTTAAGAGTAAAGCCAGCCACACGTCCTGCAGTCGCGACTACCAATACGGTGCTAGATCCGTATATCACATATGCCGAAGCAACCTGCTTATTGCCTCTCTTTAACAATGTCCCACTACTTAAATTTTCCGTAGGCTCCTTATGCCATATTCCGAAAATCGATCCAATCGTCACAGCGACGTCAATATTTGAGGATCCATCCAATGGATCCATTAATACCACGTACGTGCGAGAACAATCATCTCCCATCATCACACCTAGTTCTTCTTCCTCTGAACCGACAGCGGCTACATGGCCACTGTCAACAAACTGTCTTATGAAGGTCTCAGATGCGATGCTATCTAACTTCTGGACAATCTCCCCTTGAACATTTACTTCATCAGTAGAGCCTAAAACCGAGGCGGTAGCCGCGTCTCTCACTAGGCCTTGAATCTCAGTAGCACCCAAAGCAATAGCTTTGATAACAATGTCAAGACCATTCAGGTGTTCATTATTGGATCTCGCGGCATCTAAATACTGTGATAAAGTCTCTTGATGATTTGTCACGGAGAAGGCCTCTTGTTATTACATACAAAGTAGAATGAAAGTGACGAGCTCTACGTCGACAAGTTTACCATAGGGATAGACCCGTCTCAAGACCACTATCAGCCTACAAATTAGAGTGTTGCCGATACTTCATTGCCTTCTTATAGCGCCCCGTTCCTCGCAATCTCGAGCGCCTTTGTGTCCTGCTATCCAGTATCTAAATGGGAGGCATCGTTAAACCGATTAATCCTCCAAAAAAAGGGGTTATATATATCCATCTCTCGTGAAGACCATAATTTCATATCAAATGTAAAATCAAAAAGAGCCGTGTTGTGAATTTTCATTCCCCAGATTATTTCTGTACCCATAAGTACAGCTAGTAAGTTTTGAAGTATGCCACCGTGAGTAAACACAGCAACCACATCGTTATCGGAATGCCTTCTAATGACTGTAGAAAGGAAACTGCGAGCTCTAACACTACGTTCCTGGAAAGATTCAGCCTGTTCAATTTTATCCCAGTTCCTATCCTTTAAAAATTCTCTTGCCAGTTTAGCATGCCTTACATCAATCTCTTCCCAAGTTAATCCACTGAATATCCCTATATCGTATTCCTTCAAGGTATCTACATACTCAATTGGCGCCGACCACGATTGGCCAACAATCTGTGCTGTATCCTTAGTACGTTGAAGGGGGCTAGAGTAAATATGATTAATTCCTAGTTCTTCTTCTCTCAGACTGTCGTGTAATTTTCGGGCTTGTTTTTTCCCTTTCTCGGACAGAGGATAATCCATATGTCCTTGTAATCTGCCATCAGCGTTAGCAGTTGTCTCTCCGTGGCGTATGAACATAATTCTCAAAGTATTTTTCAACCTTCCATAACTTTAATTTCCCCTGTGCCGCTAGCCTCTAACAGAGTTTTAAATGGATATCCATGTCTCCTAATCTCATCGCTCCCTCCCTCTTTTCTATCTAAGATAGACATTACCATTATTACTTCACATTCTTCTGCTTCCAATGCCTCTATCGCCATAAACAAGCTAGCTCCAGTAGTACATGTGTCATCAACAATCGCCACTTTCGACCCTCTTTTCAATGGCCCTTCGATAGCCCTTTTGCCGCCATGAGATTTCACCTCTTTTCGAACTATTAACCCTGGAATGGGCCATCCTTCAGCATAGCTTAGCGCAGCTACAGAAGAAACGATTGGATCTGCACCCAAAGTGGGCCCCGCTATAGCCTCGGCTCCACAAGATCGTAATGTTTCTAAAAAGGCTTTGCCGACAATATATCCCCCTTCAGGATCTAAGGTAAGGACTCTTCCGTCAAAATAATATGTGCTTGTCTTTCCCGATGACAGCCTAAATGTTCCATACGTCAATGCTCCGTTATTCTTAGCCAGGTCTAAAATTCTTTCCGCATATTCTTTGATCACATTCTCCCTCTTTTCAACTAAGAACGAATGAAATAAATACTATACATAAAGCTTTTTGCTATATATGTAATTCTCAACCGATTTTGGTACGAGAGCACTAATCGACATTCCTTGTGATAGCCGTGTTCTTATCTGCGTGCCACTAATGTCAATAAGAGGAGCTTCCATCTGTATAATGGTCTTCGAGGCACCCACCTTTATTTGTTCCAGAACCTTCGCGCTAAACTCAGGAAATCCCGGCCGAGTCACTGTAACCACTGTACACAGGTTAAGTACTCGTTTCGGTCTATACCATCTCCTCAAATCCATGATTGCGTCCATACCAGTAATAAGATATAGCTTCGTCTCGGATTCCCTAGCACCTTTTAGCTCTAACAGGGTATCAGCCGTGTACGAAGGTCCTTCTCGTTTTATTTCGATATCCGATATACTGAAATAGGATCTGTGATTGACAGCTAATTTTACCATCGTGATCCTATGACATGCTTCAGTTACATTTTGTCCAGCCTTGAGCCAAGGCAAACCAGCCGGAATGAACATTATTTCATCCAATTCCAGAGTTTTCCTTGCTGTTTCTGCAAGGAAAATGTGTCCATTGTGAATGGGATCGAAGGTTCCACCAAAAACCCCTATCTTCATGTTACTCCCATTCCCACTCCAGTTTTCCTATTCTGACGGTATCCCCAGTAGAAATCCCTGCCTCTTCCAAAGCCTTCACAATACCTATCCGGCGCAAATAACCATAAAGTTGGATCCTAGCATTCCAATCTTTCTCGTCTATCATTGAAGCTATTCTGCAGGCCCTTCTAGAATTGACAATAAAGTTGGTTCCATCTTTAGCTATTTGTGCTCTTTTAGATTTCGCTTCCAGTTTCAAAACAGGTATGTCAATTAATACTTGATTCTTCTCTGATCCCTTTGTCCCAACTGACAGTTCTCCAAGCGTACTGAAGGTTCTACCTACTAAGTTTTCCACGCCTTCTGTGGTTGCTGCTGATATAAACAAAGGATTATTTCCTTCGTGAGTAAAGGAAGACAACAATTCATTACGTTTACTCTCTACCTCAGGGATATCGACCTTGTTTATAACTACAATCTGAGGTTTCTCTTGTAATTCTTTACTGAATAACCTTAACTCGTTATTAATTCGATGATAATCACTTGCAGGATCTTCTGACGACCCATCAATTAAATGAATCAGTAATCTCGTTCGCTCAATATGGCGTAGAAAATCATGGCCTAACCCAACACCCTTATGGGCATCCTCTATTAATCCCGGAATATCTACCATAACGAGAGAGCTGGTATATCTTTCAACGACCCCAAGAACGGGCTCTAATGTGGTAAATGGATAACTGGCTATCTTTGGTTGCGCAGAACTAACGACAGACAGAAGACTAGACTTCCCCGCGTTTGGTGCACCTATTATCCCTACGTCAGCTAATAATTTAAGTTCAAGCCGTAAAGAAATTTCTTCGCCCTCTTCACCTTCTTCAAAGAGGAGAGGATATTGATTTGTTGATGTAGCAAAATGGGCATTCCCCTTTCCCCCTCTCCCGCCTTTAGCTAATAGAATTTTCTCTCCTGGTACATTCATGTCGTATACCAATTTAGGATTACTACAATCTGTCCAAATTTGAGTTCCCCCGGGTACTGCGAGTGATATATCTCTTCCCCTCTTCCCTTCCTTTAGGCTGCCTTTACCAGAACCACCATTTCCTGCAGAAAATATTTTATTATACTTAAACCCCAGCAACGTATTTAAATTATCATCAACGACAATATAAACATCGCCCCCGTTGCCACCATCACCTCCATCTGGACCACCTCTTGGAACAAACTTTTCACGACGGCCACTTTTAGCACCATTTCCGCCTTTCCCACTTTTTATATTAATTAATACTTTATCAATCATAATCAATCATATTTTGTATAATAATCTATCTTAATAAGGATGTTAGTTTATGGGATAACTCTATCTTGTTAATATGGGATATATCTGGATTTTAACATAAGAAATTGGTTATATACTGTGGATACTTTTGGGATATCTTTTATAGAAACCGGAAATGGTTTTTTATGGAAATAAAGAATCGGTCTAAAGCCCTAGTTATCCACATAGAGCTCTAGTTATCCACATTATATGGGCAGTTATCCACATAGTTATGTATAGTTAATTGAAGGTGTCGCTGGCTTTTTGGAAGCCAATATAAGCCCTATAAGCGGATCTATTTTTTGGATATGGGAGATCAGTTAAGAGTTTGAGAGAACTTCTCGCAAGGTTATAATATCACGTCTTAAACCAGCGTCGGCATTGAGTTGGTTAGCAATACGATCGCACCCGTGCTTGACAGTGGTGTGATCTTTACCACCTAGGATTCGACCAATAGTGGATAGTCCCAAATTGGCCTCTTCCCTTAGTAGATACATAGTAACCTGACGAGCATGGGCAGTCCTTTTATCCCTCTTACGACCTGCAAGTGCGTCCTTTCCTATACCAAAATAGGATGATACTACGTCAACGACTGTTGTTTCCGATAAACGTCTTGTTCCTAGAGAATTAACAACATCTGCAACTGCCTGTTTCACTAATTGGACAGTTACCGGCATTTGTGTTAATTGAGCATAAGCGATTACTCTATTAAGGCTACCTTCTAATTCCCGAATGTTTTTGTGGATTCGTTCAGCTAGAAATTCTATAACCTCTACGGCAATATCTTGCTTCATTAGTTCAGCTTTAGCACGGAGAATCGCAAGACGTGTTTCCAAATCAGGGGATTGGATATCTACGACAAGCCCGCCCGCCAGTCTAGACTGTACCCGTCCTTCAAGCAATGTGAGGGCGTTAACCGGACGATCACTAGTAATTACTATTTGTCGGTTTGTCATGTGCAAGGCGTTAAAGGTGTGGAAAAATCCTTCCTGTGTTTGTTCTTTCCCAATTAAGAACTGTATGTCGTCCAGGAGCAAAACATCAGCGCTCCGATATCGATTACGGAATTCTTCTGTTTCTCCCTCCCGTATAGCCTTGATATATTCGTTAGTAAACTCTTCGGTTGTAGCGTAGATAAGAGTTTTCTTTTGGGATAGTACTCTGTGGCCAATAGCATGTAGAAGATGTGTCTTACCAAGACCTACGTCAGAGTATAAAACTAAAGGGTTGTAGACAAAACCAGGATTATTTGATACGGCTTCAGCTGCAGCATGGGCAAGCTCATTTGATTTACCAACGATAAAGGTGTCGAAAGTGTACCGTGGGTTTAGGGCAGCCGGTCGACGCAGTTGGGATATATTTAAAGGATTAAGGGAGTTCAGCTCGTCAGAATCTTGACTTACTTTGGTAGGCTCTTGCGCCTGTCTAGGTGCAAGAGAGTCATTATACTCTGAGGGCGCGCTGTCAACCGGTAATACCTGGAAACGGACTTCCGACCGAGAGTTGGTAACTCTCTCCATAGCCTGAGATATTAGGGAGTACATCCTCTGTTCTAGCATTTCTGCAACAAATGCGTTGGGTGTACCTACAATGAATTCACCTCTTTCTTTTGCAATTCCTATGGTATCCTTAAGCCAAGTTTCATAGCTAGGCCGTGTCACTTGAATTTGGAGTTCACCTAGGACGGCTTCCCATACCTGTTTCGCTTGTTGGGCATTCATGTTTTTGGTATCCATCTCTTGAATATTCATCTAAGATCTCTCAGCCGGGACAGGTGATCAGATTCTAGCACATATCAAGGTGGGTAAAACAAGAGAGAAATATTTCAGGAATTCCTAGAGCATAACAGGATAGAGAGTTGGCTAGATAGCACTACCTTAAGGCAGGCTGCTTACGTTGATCGGACGCCTCTTTTTAAGCTTCTTCCGACCAAAACACCGGTGTTTATCCCGCCATCTATGACAACCTGGCCGTTGACTATGACATATTCTATTCCAACAGGATATTTTTTGGGATCGGTTTTTGTCGCTAGGGCCTTAACCGTTTTCGGATTAAATACCACAAGATCGGCTTTATATCCATCCATCAATAGTCCACGATCAGGTAGTCCTAGTCGTTGGGCAGGAAAAGAAGTCATTTTGCGTATCGCCTCGGGAAGGCGAAGGTTCTTTTCGGCTCTTACAAATTCCGCTAGAACAATTGGGAAACAGCCATATGTTCTTGGATTAGGATATTCTCCGAACAGAATGGCATCACTTGCAATCATTCCAGCAGGATGAGATACGAAATCCTGTAGAGTGTGAGGGTTTGTTCCTAGGCCGACTGTTGATATGCCCAAGTTTTCTTCCAAAAGTAAATCGAATAGCGCTTCAGCCATGTCTTGGTTGCGAATGCTAGATATTTCTTCTAATGATTTACCGTCGTATATTTTATTACGAGTTAATCTGAAGTTGGTCAACCAGTTATTCTCGAGACGCTCTTTGGGTATCTCCTTTTTCATCCGAGCCCGGTCCGAAGGATCTTTAAGTGCCTCCATCAAACGCTCTGGGCCACCATCTTTAGACCAATCTGGCATTCCAATAGCTATAGTAGTGCCAGAATATGGGTAAGTGTAACAATCAAACGTCACATCCATGCCATCATCTCTAGCCTTCTCCACTAACCCTAGATAATCTAGGTGACTTCCTTCGCCTTGTGAGCCTTGACGATAGTGGGTTAAATGAATTGGAATGCCACTACGCTGTCCAATTTCTATGGCTTCCTCCCAAGGTGCCATAAGGCCTTTAGACTTCAGGCTAGCCCTAGTATGGGTGTGGTAGAATCCACCCATCTTGGCGGCCACTTCTGAAAGAACCGAAAGCTCGTGTGTGTTTGCATAAGCGCCTGGCGGGTAATCTAGACCCGTGGAGAGTCCCCAGGCTCCCTCCTCCATTGCCTCGCGTAATACAGCCTTCATATCAGAAAGCTCCGAATCTGTTGCCGGGCGCTGATTCCATCCGACGCTCCAGATTCGTATAGGCGAGTTTCCAACGATATAAGCTATGTTAACAGCAACCTTATTATCATACTTACTGAGCAATTCAGCTACCGTTAGCCAATCAGTTGAATTGGGTGGGTACCAGTTGAGGCCTGAATCTAACCAAATATAACGATCTAATTCCTTCTTTGTTTTGAAGGGGGCGTGCGAGATCCCGTCGATACCAATTAATTCTGTAGTCACACCCTGTCGTATTTTAGGATCATGATGGGGTTCTCCTAAGATGGTTAACCCCGCGTGTGAATGTAAATCTATGAAACCAGGACAGACGACATGGTCTGAAGCATCTACAGTTCTGGAGGACTCAATCTCTGGAAGGATTCCACGTATGATGGCTATTGATTCATTTTCCACCAACACGTGTCCATAGTAACCGGGATTACCTGTGCCATCTATGATAAAGCCATTTTTTATTATTAAATCGACCAATGGTCCTTCCCCTTCTAAGACATACACTGTTGGACTATCACCTTAACTGGTATTATCTCATAGTATCAAACATTCGGAAAATCCATCCTAATATAATACAAAAATCGGAAGAGAGACGGTTTATGGTGACTAGTGAGCCCTAGGTAAAACTCTGGGCAACGATTATGGAAAATCTTTAATCAAAAAGAGAGAATAAAGTTGCATGACCTTCCCAAAAGTTTAAATGGAAGAACAGCAAAAGACGTGGCGTTAGATATTGCCTATAGAGCAGGCAATCATTTAAAAGAACAATTTTACACCCCGAAGACAATCCGATATAAAGCGCCAAACGATATTGTTACTAATGTCGATATAGAGACCGAAAGGCTGATCAGAAATAAGCTTCGTTTGGAGTTCCCACATATGGGATTTCTGGGTGAGGAGGCGGAAGGTGATCCAATAGATTCTGGATATGTCTGGATAGTAGATCCAGTGGATGGGACGCGGAACTATGCCGCCGGTATACCGACAGCATCAGTAGTAATAGGCTTGGTAAAGGATGGAGAGATCCTTATCGGAGTGAACTACGATCCATTTCTTAATGAAATGTTTCATGCTGAGAAGGGGTGTGGCGCTTTCATGAATGACAGAAAACTTAATGTGTCTCAAAAGAAAGATCTCAGAGGAACTATCATTGCCACTGATAAAAGTCGATCGTGGGAGGAAACCACTCACACTCTTGATTTGGTAAAATTTGCAAGCCAGCGATCCTGTACGATTAGAATCATGGGATCGTCAGCGTTGGCTATTTCGTATGTGGCCGCAGGTCGTTACGATTTGTATTTTCACAGCGGATTGTCGCCATGGGATCAGGTTGCGGGTATCCTACTAGTGGAAGAAGCCGCAGGTATCGTTACTGACAGGTCAGGGGGAAAGGTTAGTCTTAAAAGTAATGGTATCATCGCAGCGAACAGGTCTCTCAGCCGAACGTTCATAAATGAAACCGAAGAACTGCGTTGGCGCCACCAGCTCAGACAGAACAGGTGATGTGCAGCCTTTACCTACTGACTTTGGTACGTCTACGCAGGCGCCGTATACTTCTTTGACGATCGAGACGTGCCTGCTCTCCTTTTGAACGGAAGAATCTCCGGTTTCTTAGTTCTCTCATAATCCCCGAGCGTTGCATAGAACTCTGGAATCTTTTGAGAAGGCTTTCAGGATCTTCACCATCTCGTATAGTTACGAAGGCCAATTGGGCATCCTCCAAATTCTCCTCTAGGGTTAGCTATCAACGTACCTGCCAATTGTATCACATGGGATAGGGCACAACAACCGGATTAGCGACTGCCATTGACTGAAGCAGGTTAATTATACCCAAGGCCAAGGGACGTTTAATGAAGGATCTAGATTAGGGATTCTGGGGTTCTCCAGAATGGCAGCTAATCTAGATTTGAGGGCGGTAAGTTCTTCCAAAGAAAGCATTTCGGAGAATTGAATGGGAAAAGTGTTGTTAGAGTCTAGTAGGTCAAAAAGGATCTCGAGATCAGTTAATAGTAACTTCGAGATATTAAGATCACAAAACTCGAACATAACGGTTCGTAATTTAAATACAGTATGGAAATTTAGTCCATGGTCGATGCTCCAGATCTTATCCTTCTCATCCACTAAGAAGTGCCCTGCCTTACGGTCTGCATTATTAGTTAACAGATCGAAAACGGCAAAGCGTTCGAGTTCTATAGACCTTGTTTGTTCAATATTAAAGTAGGTAATTTCAGGGTCGTGCTCTATATAGAGTTGGAATGACCCTGGGCCGAATGGCCCTTCTCTAATCAGTGTAAGGGGTATGGGAGGCCATCCTAAAGATCGGCTAAGCAAAAAAGAGAGATATTCCCGTTTATATAAGGTTCCATAAGCGAAGTCACGGAGTGGCCGTTCTCCATCTCGAGGCTTATAAATAGCACGAATATAGTGATTCTCATCTACTTTGAGTCCGATAAGAAAAGAGTGATTAGAGCCCCAAGGTAATCTATGGCCTCCTACTACAGCACCATCTTTCATGTAAGGAAGAGCATCATCTTCAGTTAAGGTAATAGAAGTCATCTTGGTGTTTTGTGATTCACCAGGGTGCAAGCGTACCTCTCATAGTATATGTAAATAAAAATATTAAAGGGTACCAGATGTTATATGGCCATTGGTTCTAGGGCATGTATGGCCTGAAGTATCGATAGGCGCTCCACAGAGAGCGCAAGGTGGCCTGCCGGCGGCGACCACCTCGAGTGCTTCGTCTGAGAAATCGTCCATTTGAGGCTTGTTAACCCATATCCTTATTGACGGGCTATCGTCCTCGTCATCGAGTTGATGGACATCTATAATAAAAAGCCCAGTATCTTGATCATGGCCCAACACCAGCTTAATAACCGTAAGATCTAGATTGGTGAATTCAGGGGCCTCTCTATCTAAAGGACCCATGCTAGACATATTATGATCTAGGTCTGGAAGACTTGCCGTGAGTTGTTTACTAGCAAGCGCTAATTGAAGAACCTGCTCTTTTTCCATCCATAGTATGGCTGAACTACTGCCGCTGTCTACTAGGAGTCGGAAAGTGCGATTACCCGGCTTTCCGAGTGCTTCTGGCTTCAATTTAGTTACTTGGGTAAATTCTAATTTAGCTGTGCTCATGATATGTTTGAATCTTATTAGGTTACGATAGAACCTGCAAGTTTCTATTTAGTGAGGGTATTCAGTATTAAGTTCATGAGCTCAAAGAAACTGAGCTGATACAATTTGATATTGGGAAAAAGAAATTAGACTCGTTCCCGTTCTTCGCTTAGTAATTTCCTCGAGTTTATTTAAATAGACAAATAACTCTCATGTGGAACTATTGTTGTGATTTAATTGACTGGCCATAAATCTAAGAGTAGCATGACTTAACATAAAACCTTTGCTGAGGACAAGAGATTAAACAGTGGACTTTTCGAGGAGCTAATAGAGTGAAAAGTAAAGCAGCAATACATAAAACATATGGACATCCACTTATCATAGATGAAGTAGAAATCCCGGACCCGCGATCTGGTCAAGTTGTTGTGAAATTAATTTCGACAGGAGTCTGTCATTCTCAGCTTCACCAAATAAAGGACCCTAGCCTACCAAGGCCAGCTATTCTCGGTCACGAAGCCGCCGGAGTGGTTACTAAAGTGGGGAAAGATGTCAAAGATTTGGCAGAAGGAGATCATGCTATAGTTACATGGATCCCCAAAACACCGGTCATAGGGAGCAGGCCATATATCAGGTCCGGCGTGAGATATAAAGAAGAACTTATTTATGAACACACAGTATACGCTTGGGCTGAAGACGTCCTCACAGACGCTGAATTCGTGGTACCTATCTCTAAAGATGAACCTGCTGACGTGGCATCAATCGTCGGATGTGCGGTACTTACTGGAGCAGGGGCAGTATTACATACAGCTAAAGTCAGGACAGGCGATTCAGTAGCTGTATTTGGTGTAGGAGGCGTTGGATTAAGTTCAATTGCAGCGGCATCAATACTCGGTGCTTATCCGGTAATAGCAGTTGATTTAAAGGATGAAAAACTTAAATTTGCCAAACAATTCGGTGCTACCCATTTCATCAATGCATCAAATCAAGACCCAATTCGAAAGATTGTAGAAATCACCGGGGGTGGAGCCGATTTTGCTTTCGATACGATAGGTGTGAGAATAACTAATGAACAAATATTACCATCAGTGCGAGCTGGCGGACCAGGTGCCGGCAATATAGGTGGCACTGCTGTTCTTGTTGGTGTACCTGGGAGCAAGATGACAATTGATCCAGGGCTCTTTATGAAAGGACAAAGAAGATATATGGGAAGTGCGGGAGCGACGTATCCTGTCAGAGATTTTGAAATGTTTCTCAGGTGGCACAGAGATGGACAATTCCCCTTGGATAAACTGGTGACCAAGAGGTATGGATTGGAAGATATCAACGTGGCGTGTGAAGACTTAGAAAAGGGCCGTATACTCGGCAGGGCGATTATCGAATTTTAATCCTTCCCCTTGTCATTATGTAAAACGCCTGAAACATCTAAGTTCGTGCATTGATCAAGCTGGCTAGATATCCTGCTCCGAATCCATTATCAATATTAACCACGCCTATACCACTTGCGCAGCTGTTCAACATTGCTAAAAGAGCAGCTAGGCCCTCAAAATTAGATCCGTAACCGACGCTGGTAGGAACAGCTATTACGGGCACATTTACAAGGCCTCCTATAACAGAGGGAAGAGCGCCTTCCATTCCAGCAACCACAATTATGACATTTGCATTCAGCAATATCGTCAAATTATCTAACAAACGGTGAATTCCAGCTACCCCAACATCATATAGTCGGTCTACCTTACAATCCATGAGTTCAGCCGTTGTTATTGCCTCATAAGCAACTGGTAAATCTGCTGTGCCAGCGCATACAACAAGCAACCCAGGGTTAAGTGTTTTGGACTCGCGCCTGTCTACCACAATGGCTCTCGAGTGTTCTTCATAGATTGCATCTGGAACTTTTTCTTTTACTGTCTCAAAAGCTTTGTGACTAGCCCTGGTCACCAGTAACCGTTGCGAGTGGCTCAGAATCGCTTCAGCTATAGACGATATTTGTTCAGGTGTTTTGCCTTGTCCAAAAACAACTTCCGGAAAGCCCTTTCGGAGTGACCGGTGATGATCCACTTTAGCAAAATCTAAATTTTGATATGGTAGTGTTCTAAGTTCAGATAAAACTTGATCTAAGCTCAAGTTATCGTCTCGATATTTAGTTAAAATGTCACGCAAGCGAGTCTCGTCTATAACATACACTCCTGATAGAATAAATTTATTGAGGATCGTACAACTTAGATTATCCTATCGCCTATAACGCGGAGTCAACAAGAAATCTCTCCGTGGTAGTCCATAATTCGATCCTAAACTCTCATATTAGCCTTTTCCCGAGACAAATGATCTTTAAGGTAATGACCGGTCGAGGATCGGTCATTTAGTATTAATTCCTCTGGTGTGCCTTCAGCTATAATATAACCGCCGTCATCTCCAGCTCCTGGGCCAAGGTCTATAATCCAGTCGGCATTCTTTATTAGATCTAAGTGGTGCTCAATTAAAATTACAGTGTTTCCATCATTTACCAATCTTTGAAGAACTCTTATTAAGTGAGAGCAGTCTTCAAAGGAGAGGCCAGTGGTAGGTTCGTCCAATATGTACAGAGTGTTACCCGTGGCCCTTTTTGAAAGTTCGGTCGATAGTTTTACTCGCTGTGCTTCCCCCCCACTAAGCTGCGTGGCTGGCTGACCGAGCCTAATATAACCGAGCCCAACGTCGGACATCGTCTGTAGTTTCCTCTGTATTTTAGGTATATTTGAAAAGTGTTCTAATGCTTCCGTTACTGTCATACTTAGGACGTCGGCTATGGTTTTGTCTCTATACAAAATTGCCAGTGCTTCTCGGTTGTATCGTTTACCCTTGCAAATCTCACAAGGGACCGTAACATCAGGAAGAAACTGCATCTCAATATTTATATGGCCGTCACCCGAACAAGCCTCACATCGCCCGCCCTTAACGTTAAAGGAGAATCTTCCTGGCTTGTAGCCACGAACTCTGGCCTCTGGGATTGTTGCATACAGCTCTCGTATTGGCGTGAAAGTTCCTGTATAGGTGGCTGGATTACTACGTGGAGTACGGCCAATGGGTGATTGATCAATATTCACGACCTTATCGATGTTCTTTATGCCTTCTATGGTATCGAATGCACCGGCTCGGTCCCTAGCCTTGTATAGATCCTGGGCTAGTTTTTTGTAAAGTATGTCGTTTATCAGGGTGCTTTTACCCGAACCAGATACACCGGTAACGCAGACTAAAACACCCATCGGGAAAGTTACATGCAAATCCTTGAGATTGTTTGCCCTTGCACCTCTGATGCTTATATTCTTTTTGGTCGCGGTTCGACGGGAATTAGGAACAGGTATTTGTTTCCGGAGTGATAAGTACTGACCGGTGATAGAATCTGTATTGTTGATAATTTCCTCTATGGGTCCGCTGGCCACTATATGTCCGCCGTGTTCGCCCGCACCAGGGCCTAGGTCTATAATGTGGTCGGATTCTCTCATAATGGCCTCGTCATGCTCCACGATCAAGACGGTATTTCCCAGATCTCTTAGACGCTTCAAAGTACCTATAAGCCGATGGTCGTCTGCTGGGTGCAAACCTATAGAAGGTTCGTCACATACGTAAAGAACACCTATAAGACCTGATCCTATCTGTGTTGCCAATCTAATTCTCTGGGCCTCGCCTCCGCTTAATGTCGAAGCTCTGCGAGATAAAGTAATGTAGTGTAGGCCAATGTTTAAAAGAAAGCGAAGTCTGGATTCTATTTCTTTGAGTATTTGTGACGCTATCATCTTTTCTCTGGGTGTCAATTCGTTGGTAGAGTCCATATCTGCACTGCGGTTTTCTAAAGTGTTTGTATTTATCGGTATGTGGTAGGAAGCTGCTCCATTTTGTGACGTGATAGTAGTTCCTTCTTCCTCTACGTTGTTAGCATCATCTACAGATGTCCCGCTAATGCCTTCTATCCATTTGAGGGCCTTTCCTATCGATTTGTCGGTGACGTCCATGATATTTAAACCACCGACGGTAACAGCCAAGGCCTCTGGTGTCAGGCGTCTTCCCGAACAAGCCTGACAGGGACTTTCAGTCATGTAGCGCCTAATTTCGGATCTAACATGGTCAGATTCGGTCTCTAGGTAACGACGGGAAAGGTTGTTGATTACACCCTCAAAAGTGGTGTCCCATTCGTATAATCGCCCCTTACGGGTCTGGTGCTTAATATTGATTAATTTGCCTTTACTGCCATAGAGGATGATGTTCTTATATTTATCAGATAGCTTAAGGAATGGGATTTCAATAGAGAAATTGTATGTTTTAGATAAAGCATTTAGCATGCTCGAAAACCAAGGGGTTGATGAGCCGGCACGTTGCCATGGTTGTATAGCGCCATTTTCAAGGCTTTGGTTCTTATTTGGAACGACGAGATCAGGGTCAACTTCTAATTTGTATCCCAAGCCTGCACATTGAGAACAGGCGCCGTGTGGGTTATTAAAACTAAAGGTACGGGGCTCTAACTCACCGATACTGATGTTGCAGTTAACACAGGCGAAATTCTCTGACAGTATCAGCTCTTTTTCATCTACAATATCCAACAAAATTACGCCATTCGCCATTTTCAGGGCCGTTTCTACTGAATCGACTACACGGCTTGGCTCAGCACTGTCCCCTATAACGAGACGATCAACAACGAGTTCTATCGTGTGCCATTTCTTCTTGTCTAGATTGAACTCTTCACTTAAATCGTGAATGGTTCCGTTAATTCGGACTCGAATGAAGCCTGCTTTGCGTGCCTCCTCGAAAACCTCCTTGTGTTCCCCCTTGCGCCTTCTTACCATGGGGGACATGATTTGTATGCGAGATGATTTTGGAAGAGATAAAATAATATCAACAATCTGTTGCGGTGTTTGCTTTCGAACTGGTTGATTGCAGCTGTAGCAGTGATGTCTACCTGCTCTAGAAAACAGGAGGCGTAGATAATCGTATATTTCCGTAACCGTGCCAACGGTTGAACGAGGATTGTGAGAGACTCCCTTTTGGTCTATTGAAATTGCCGGTGACAATCCTTCTATGTAGTCTACGTCTGGTTTATCCATACGCCCTAGAAATTGTCTTGCATAGGCTGAAAGGGATTCGACGTATCGGCGTTGACCTTCTGCATAGATGGTATCAAAAGCTAGAGAACTTTTTCCGGATCCAGAAACACCGGTCATAACGACTAATTTGTTTCGAGGAATGGTAACATCAACATTTTTAAGGTTGTGTTCTCTGGCGCCTCTGACAACAATATTTTCCAATGGCATATTAAGTCCTCTGTGGATTACTGCTTAGCAGGCATTCACTTAGCCGATTAAATGTGTTATTCACTCAGGAATACAGGGTTATGCCTAGTAAGGGTGGATACACTAGTTATTCTAGCATTACGTTACTAGTTATTGCACGGGAAATTCCTAATCAGGGATTAATAAGCGGTGATTATCTAAGATACTCTACAAATAGCCATCTAACTTCTAAAAAAGTGCGAAAGGAATCGACCTTTTCTTCGATTGATTCCAAAGTTGGAAATTATTTGGGTTACTGAAGATACATGACCTGATATAAGAGTTTCACTCCACAGCCGTAGCTGGCCTATTGTCATATCTCCTTCTCTCCAATCGGGTATGAAAGATTCCATGGTCTCCCAGCGAGGTCGCCTGAAAAATTGTTGCAGAGAGTTATCAGTTCTTCTTTGCATGACAATACCGCCAGCTTCCTTAACTAATATTATTCCAGCAGCTACATCCCAAATCTTAGGACCTGTTGTTATAGAAAACTGAGTCACTCCCTTAGCAACTAGAGCTAGCTCATAAGCAATACTTCCCGTAACACGGACATCATTTAATGGTTGATCCCTCGGTGAGTAATCTACCTTGAACACGTTTCTTAGAAATCCGGGTAAAGTCACAAGATATATTTGATCGGATTCCTCTGCTTTTAATTTCGGCAAGACTACACCATCTACAAATGTGCCGTTATTTTTACGAGCATGTATAATAATTCCTGAATCTTCTTCAGGCCAGGGCAGGTAAATAGCTCCAGCGATAGGAGTCCCCCGATAGAGTACTCCTATTGAACATCCAAATATAGGCAATCCAGCAATAAAATTCTTGGTTCCATCAAGGGGGTCTATGATCCAAAGGTAATCTGGAGCTAGATCGGCGTCCAGATCTATATCTTCATCTTCCTCAGATAGGATTCCATGATCAGGAAAATGTGTTGCTATATTTTTTTTAATATAGTCTTGGGCTTCCCTGTCTGCAAGGGACACTGGATCGTTCTTTCCTGAGCCCTTGTATTCAACTGTTTGTATTTTACCGAAATGCTTACTGAGAATGCGACCTGCTTCTATAGATATCTTAATAGCTGTTTTCTCAATATCTATATTCAGGGAGTCATTCATGTGCTTTGTCGATTCTGTCACTTTATTAGCCCATCTTATCTTTTGCTTCTTGCCAGAGAGCGCCCTTATCCTCCATGTTAAGTTCCTTCAAAGCAAGACGTCTCTCTTTCAAGGTTTTCTCAACAAAAGTGAATCTTCTATAAAATCGAGCGCTGGCTTTCCTCAACATAGACTCGGCATCTATATTTATCCACCTTGCAAAATTCACCAGTGAAAATAAAATATCTCCCAGCTCGTGTTCTTTATCTGTAAGCGATTTCGACAGTTTAAATTCCCTAATTTCCTCAATAATATTTTCGAGCACTCCCTCTATGTTATCCCAATCAAATCCAAGACGGGAGGCTCGCTTTTGAACTGCTTGGGCATACCCGAGTGCGGGCATAGACACAGGCAATCCATCGAGTATCGACGATCCTGAGTTTTTGTCCCTGATCAGTTCTCTTTTTTTGATGTCATCCCATTGACTCTCGGCCTCGCTGGAGGTTAGGGATTCGGGCTTATCGAAGATGTGGGGATGGCGTCTGAGAAGTTTGTCAATAAGTTCTTCGAAAACGCGCTGTCTCGTAAATTCACCCTGCTCTTCCCCTATACGAATCTGAAGACCGATATGCAACAAGAGATCTCCGAGTTCTTCTACAATACCTTGTGTGCGATCATCTTCGATAGCTTCAATAAGCTCGTAGCATTCTTCCAAAAAATCGATTTTTAGGGAGTTGCGTGTCTGGTCCTTGTCCCAGGAGCAACCACATGGGCCTCTTAAGATGGAAAGGATGGCATATAGCCCGTCAAAATTTTTCGGATGTCTATCGTTGGTAAACATTTGATTATATGGAATGATTATATGCGTACATTTACGCAATTGACAAGATGAATTGTATCCCCCTATTATTCTGTGAGTTATTCTCATCTTTCCATCCCAGCTATGAAAACTAGGTGCTTATGGCTATACATGCGTTTTCTGTAAGATTTAAACCACAACAAATTATTTGGATGAACTTGGTGGTTCTCTTCGTAGTAGTTGTTCCTGTCTTTCTTGTCACCACAAATGTAAGATGGCTTATTAATTCACCTCTTGTATATGAAGTTGGCTTCGCTCGCCACGATATTTCCTTTAACACTGGGATTCAACCGAATGAACTAATATCGGCTGGACAGCAGATTAGGGATTATTTCAATAATGACGAGGAGCTTATCCAAGTACAAATAGAAATAAGGGGTATTAAAGTGGAGAATCTCTTTAACGAAAGAGAGATTCTCCACATGAGGGATGTTAAAAATCTAATAAAGGGGGTTTACAGACTACAGGAGATATTGGGAATGTATTTGATATTTTCTGTGGCTCTGTGTATTCTCTTAAACAGCTCGACCACCGCATCAGTTGTTTCAAGACATCTCGGATTGGGAGGATGGTTTACCCTCTTCTTGATAGGGGTATCAGCAACAGCCTTGGTTGTTGGTTTTGATAGGTTGTTCATCATATTCCATCTAATTAGTTTCGATAATGATTTATGGATTCTAGATCCCCAAAAAGACTATCTAATTGCCATGTTTCCCCAAGGTTTCTTCTATGAGATAACTATGTCGATTGTAGGATTAACTGTCATTGAAGCTCTGCTGTTGGTCTTATTGCATGTGCTAACTATGTCTTGGGCCAGACTCAGAAGAATTAGCAAAAAGACGGGCTAGCTATTCGTGCACTAAACTAATTACCAAGCTTTAACATTTGATTTAGAATGAAATTTATTATAGGCAGGTCGGAGGCTTTATGCTGGATTACTATCGGGTTTTGCAAAATTTATCTTCGCAGGATCGCATGATTCAAAACATGGCTAGAGATTTCCTTTCCGCTGAAGTAGCTCCTAGTATTCAGGGTTACTGGGAGGACGGTATATTTCCTTCTCATATCGTAAAAAAATTTGGAGAATTAGGATTTTTAGGGCCTAACTTATCAAAAGAATATGGATCAGGGGGCATAGGTAGTATTGCGCATGGTTTGATTATGTACGAATTAGAACGTATAGACTCCGGCTTAAGGAGCTTCGCCAGTGTGCAAGGGTCCCTCGTAATGTATCCTATACATAGATATGGATCCGAGGATCAAAAGAGAGAGTATTTACCGAAATTAGCCTCTGGTGAAGCGATAGGATGCTTTGGTCTTACTGAAAATGATGGCGGTTCCGATCCCGCAGGTATGAAAACTACTGCTAGGCGTGATGGCGATACATATATTCTTAATGGCACAAAAATGTGGATCACGAACGGATCCATAGCAGATATAGCAATTATTTGGGCAAAGGACGAGCAAGCAGAGGTTTGTGGATTCGTGATTCCAACCGATATTTCAGGATTCCAAGCAAATAACATTAAACATAAAATGAGCATGCGAGCCTCAGTGACTAGTGAAGTAGTGATGGATAATGTTCGTGTTCCAACATCAACTATTTTACCTAAGGCCATTGGCATGAAGGCTCCTCTATCTTGCCTAACGGAAGCGAGATATGGTATAGCATGGGGTGCTCTAGGGGCCTTGGAAGCCGTTTACGATGTGGCTCTAACTTTCTCCCAACGAAGGAACACATTCGGCAAACCTATTGCTGCTCGTCAGTTGGTCCAGCAAAAACTTGTAGATATGGTCTCAGACCATACGAAAGGACTCTTAATGGCGTGGAAACTAGGGTCTCTAAAAGATCAAGGTACAATGGATTATCTACAGGTCTCTATGGCGAAACGAGACAATGTACGTGCTGCATTGATGGCTAGTAGGAAAGCAAGAGATATTCTGGGAGCAAGCGGCATAATGCTTGATCATGATGTAATAAGGCATATGCTAAACCTTGAGACTCTTGATACCTATGAGGGCACATACGATATACATACCCTAGTACTAGGACGCGACCTTACCGGATATAATGCGTTGACTTAGCCAGTTAAATGCGGAGTTATGATTAAGGAGAATTGTGGAGCGATGTATAATGACGTTGCAACTAATGCGGTGATTATAAGCGCTAAAAGAACCCCAATTGGAAAGTTTCGAGGTGCCTTAAGTAAATATAAAGCACATGAATTGGGCGGCATCGCTATAAAGGGTGCAGTACAAGCGGCCAATCTATCGGATACAGATAACATAGATGAAGTTTTAATGGGTAATGTTGTATCGGCTGGTTTAGGGCAAAATATAGCCAGACAATGTGGCGTATCGGCAGGTCTCCCTACTACAGTGGGTGCCAGTACTATAAATAAGGTATGTGGTGCAGGACTGAAAGCCGTTATTTTGGCTGCCCAAGCCATTAAGGCTAACGATGGGGATTTGTTTGTGGCCGGTGGTGTAGAAAATATGAGTCAAGCACCACACATTGTTAATGGACGACTGAATGAGTTAAAATTTGGCAATGTCGAAATGAAGGATTCTCTATATGTAGATGGTCTTCTTTGTCCCTTTGAAGACTGGACAATGGGACAAGCAGCAGAATTCATAGCGGGCGAATTCGAGGTTTCTAGAGAAGCGATGGATAGATATGCATTATCCAGCCATCAAAAAGCCATCACAGCTATAGACACAGACAAATTTAAACGTGAAATCATTCCGATCAATGTTAAATCCAGAGATGGTCAGATAATCCGACTTGAACAAGATGAATCTCCGAGGCGCGATACAACTCTCAAATCTCTCAGTGAACTCAAACCAGTGTTTGCTACAAATGGAACAGTAACCCCAGGAAACGCTCCTGGGTTGAATGATGCTGCAGTGGCGTTGGTGGTCTCCAGTGAAGCAAAAGCTATAGAGCTTGGCACTAAACCACTCGCTAGAATCGTTGGCTATGCGCAAAAAGCCGTTGACCCTAGATATGTATTTGATGCTCCAAGCAGGCTTATCCCTCATTTGCTAGATAGAGTGGGATGGAGTTTGCGTGATGTAGATCTGATTGAGTTGAATGAAGCTTTTGCAGCTCAAATATTGGCTAATGGCTATTCCATGTCGGGAATCGGATGGGATTGGAATAAACTAAACGTTAATGGTGGAGCAATTGCTTTGGGCCATCCATTGGGAGCAACGGGTGCGCGATTGTTAACGACTTTGATTTATGCACTTAAGGATCGACGGCTTAGAAAAGGAATAGCGGTTCTGTGTTTGGGAGGTGGAGAGGCTGTAGCGATGTGTGTGGAAGCATATAAGGATTAATAACTGTTGGACACCATTTGATGCAGGAGAGATTGGTTCCGAGGAATCGTTATTAATGCGCTTCAGTCGTTAAATGTTGAGTTCTTGCCTCCGGAGGCAGCGAATTTTCCCAGTTAGGTATAAGAAGCTGTTTGGATGGTTCTAGGAGTAGCACAATGGCGGAACCGGCAAAGCTAAAAGCCATCGACAGTATAAGCAGAGCATTGTAAGAGTCAACAACATATAGAACAAGGCCAGATATCCCGACCGCTATACCATGTCCTATCAATGCTCCCATCATTTGAAATCCGTAAGTTGTTGCAATAGGACCATGGCCAAAATATTGACGGTTTACGACGAGATACGTAGACATTTCTCCGCCAAAACCCATTCCAAAGAAGATGCCAAACATATAAAACATCCAAACATCTGAGGCCCAAAACAGAGAAAGTACGGTGATGCCTTGTATAAACATCGCAAGGACCATGATAGCTTTTCCTCCGAACTCCTCCGTAAGAATAGGTGAAACAAAACGACTTATAACGCTAAATAGAGATATCAGGCTTAGTATCCAGGCAGCTGATACTAAGCTAATTCCCTGTTGCATAGCCAAGGGGATTGAATAGATCAGGATGATACCATGACCAGCACATCCAAGACTGTGTATTACAGGGAGATTCCAGAATGCTCGAGTTCGTCTTATATGCTTATTGTAGGTTTTCAGCCTGAGCCGTTCAATGTTTTTTGGCAGTGAGATTTCTTTAGGATCTTGGGCACTTAACCCGTAGGGACTCAATCCGAGATCGGCTGGACGATTTCTAAAAATAAGGGTTAATATTATCAAGAGACTTCCGCCGGTAAGACCTATAGTCCAAAAGGTGCCTCGCCAGCCAACTGCTTCTATTAAAGTTGCTATTAAAGGAGACATAACAGCTGTACCTATACCACCGGCGCCCCAGAGCAGGCCTATAGCTAATCCTAACCTTTTACGAAACCAAAGACTAACGGCGGCTATGAGCGGAACCATAGATATCGACTGTGTTATTGATAACATGACGCCGAATGTTAGGAAGAAATGCCAAGCATGTGTCATGATACCCATCAATATCATGCTAGATGCGTATAGGAGCCCTCCAGATATCATCATTAACCGTGGACCATACCGATCTCCTAACCAGCCACTGATTGGAGAGAATGCAGCACCGACAAAGTAATAAACCATTAAAGCAGTACTGATCAAGCTTATGCTCCAGCCGAAACCGCCTTCGGTATCACTGAGAGGCGCTACAATTACGCCTGCAGCCATTCCAATAGAGGCTCCAAGGACCTGCACCACTACTAAAAGTGATACGACCACCCATCCGTAGTGAATACCGAAAGGTAAATGGGTGGCTACGTGCCTCATGGATATTTTTAAAGAAAGGTTCATGCTTTAAGCCCTGATAAATATCTTACTGTGTTCAATGTAAAGGACACGCTATCAATAAAGTATTACCCCACCACGTGTCTGCTAACGTGATTGGGCTGGTGGATGTAGTTCCAGAGTCCAGCTGGATATTTTTAGTCTGTAAATTTAGGTTGGACGACCTGGCAGTGGGAAAGGAAAGAATTCGGTCCTTTCCCATTGCATCTATTGAGACCGCACGAGCCCCGAAATATATAAATAATATCGTTGTTATACTAAAAACGATTATAGGTACTATTATTGTCTGTATTGGTGGATGCTTAAACACGACTTATCCTATGTTTCCTCTATCTGTGAATATTGACTAATGTCTATCTAAGTAGATTCATTTAGCGACTATAGATAAATGCTAATATTATGGTAGCCCAACTCCCGTTAGTATATAAATTATTTGATCCACAATGCTTTCAGCCCTAGAACGGATTTCCTTTTCTGTTAACGAGGCGATTGGATGGGCGGTGTATATTACCGGGTAGTTAGGTTCTCCCCACATTTTTGCCATTGCTTTAGAGGTTTCTATAAATGAGTCTGTACATATTGTGATGGATGGAATGCCAGCTTTTTCAACGTGGAGTCCGTCGTGCACACTGCACGCACTGCATGAACCTCAGTCTCCTACGCCGACAATTACATAATCACACTTTTCGGCCATAGATTGAATCACACTAGGATCGGCTGGCTTGGAAGCAGAAGGTTTTCGGTGATACTTAACTTCATTAACGCCGAATCTTTGATGAATGAGATCTTTGACTGATTCCAATAATTCTTTTGCATTAACTTTACTATCGTCGATCAATCCTATGCGCTTGTTAGATAGAGACGATAGTTTTTCTGCACCAGAGAATTCGACTTCTATAGGTTCAGTTACTGGATTAACCAGCACTAGGGAACCACGAGCGTTTGAGATCATGTAGAAATCCCTTTCATTGAAACTTCTTGGCTATCCTTTAATATAAATCACGTTTACGGTAATTCAGCCTGACACATCACTACATTGGCTACACGAGGGTCCCGTATTCCAGTATCGTGATTATTTGATCACAATAGAGTTACAAAATAAAAGGTCTATATACTGACTGTTCTAGAAGAACATGCGCAAGATCCGCCGCCACCACCACCACAACATCCACCTCCCCCACTAATAGACGATGTTGACCCATTATCTGTCGAGGAAAAAGCAGAAAAAACTGAGAATTTTCTTCTTGTTCTGCTTCCGCAGTCAGGACACTTTATCATTGTATCCATACTGCTTAAGGAAAGCAGCTTCTGAAATTCAGTGTTACATCCTTCACACGTATATTCATAAATAGGCACAGCTTCACCTCAAATGTTTACGTCTTATCATTTTAGATGTTAGGCTAGTTGGGGTCAACAGAGTTATAATAAATATAATGTGCGTAATAACCTTGATGAAACAAATTGAGGTATTTAACAAGCAAGTTATAATTAGATTTTTTGAGAGGACCCGTTCATGTCAACGCAATATGATTTCCCAGATGAAAATGGGCACTATGGATCTTTTGGCGGTCGATTCGTTCCGGAAACCCTAATGGCCGCTCTGGGGGAATTGGAAGAGGAATACGATAAGATTCGTGAGGACGAGTCTTATCAAGCTGAATTAAAATTGCTAGCTAAAGATTATGTGGGAAGACCCACTCCTCTTTATTATGCAGAAAACCTTACTCGAGAACTGGGCGGCGCACGGATTTTCTTAAAACGGGAAGATCTAGCTCATACTGGTGCTCATAAAATTAATAATGCTCTTGGACAAGGACTCCTCGCCAGCAGAATGAATAAGAATCGTATCATAGCGGAAACTGGAGCTGGACAGCACGGTGTAGCTACAGCCACAATTTGCTCTATGCTAAAACAAGACTGTGTTATTTATATGGGTCAAGAAGACATAAGACGTCAGTCCCTTAATGTCTTTAGAATGAGGCTTTTAGGAGCTGAGGTTCGAGCAGTGAATTCGGGGAGTCGTACACTTAAAGATGCTATTAACGAATGTATCCGAGACTGGGTGACCAATGTGGAGAATACCCATTATCTTATAGGGAGTGTTGTGGGGCCTCATCCTTACCCTATGATGGTAAGAGATTTTCTATCGGTTATTGGAAGAGAAGCCAAAAAACAGCTGATAGAAGCCACAGGTCAGCTTCCAAATTATGTAACGGCTTGCGTAGGAGGTGGGAGTAATTCGATCGGATTATTCTACGATTTTATTCAAGATGAGGAAACCAAACTCATAGGTATTGAAGCAGCTGGTAAAGGTCTGGATACGGGATTACATTCATCTACCTTGGTTGCAGGACGAGTTGGAGTTCTTCATGGCAGTATGTCCTATCTGTTGCAAGATGAAGACGGACAAGTTGAAGAAGCGCATAGTATCTCAGCGGGTCTTGATTATCCTGGTGTTGGTCCCGAACATAGTTATCTTAAGGACATTGGCAGGGCCAAGTATGTTGGCGTTACTGATGCAGAAGCGTTAGATGGATTTCAGTTGCTTTGTCGTACGGAAGGCATAATTCCGGCGTTAGAACCATCTCATGTTATATACTATGTATCCAAACTAGCGCCAACTTTACCCAAAGACGAAATCATAATTGTTGGACTAAGTGGCCGTGGAGATAAAGATATTGATACGGTGGCCAGCGAACTAAATGTGAGCGTGTGACTCTTGATATGCTTGTACTTCGTATTTAGAAATAATGGAATGTGGTAAAGAAAACTCGGTAACATAACATGAAGATAAAGAGCGCCAAAACTCGTGTTCATAGATTAATCATTGCGATTATCCTTCTAACGATGATGGCACAATTTCTAGGCGAAGCTATAGATCATCACTTCCTCGAACGAAATCCGGTCCATAGTCATATGGGTCAGATCAACTTCCAGCACAAACATGGATATATGGATTCAGCTATACATGACCACTCATCTTCGAGTCGCTCAAATGGCTGGTCTCAAGCTATATTTACTAGCGAAGTTATACCGGTTTTTACGTTAGCGATCTTCCCTATCGACGTAGGGACTAGAATGGATAGTTTGAGACATATTACATCCTCTAGAATATTGCCCAAGGACGAACAAATCCTTAAGCTTTCTCTGTATATAGTTCCTCCCACTAAACCGCCAAATATTGTTTGATGGATCTAGTGACCCGATTTTAAATATTTGTGGAAACCTTGCTGACTAGAAGCATAACCATGAGAGTGACGTACAGGTTGAGAATCTTAAGCCTTGCTTTAACAGCTGCGATCGTGGCTTTAAGCGTAACAACATTTACTGGAAGGCCGACCTTCGTTGAAGCTAACGGCCGGATAATCGAGTACCAATCAGAGCTGGTTGGGCATTATGAGATTTTGCTTGGAACAGTTCCCGATACTCCTCTCGTAGGAGCTACGCATCTAACTATCCGCATAAAGGATGTGAGAACAGCATTGTTTAGCATAGCTTCCGTTGTGTTGGTTACTGGAACAGGTCCAAATACCGATGTAATTGAATTGGGACCTTTGAATGCCGAACGTGATCCTATAGATCCTAGTTACCATGATGCCAGTCTGGTTTTCGATCGCCCAGGGCTATGGACGATAACTGTTTTATTCGAAGACGACGAAAATGCTCAGTCTGCGAACTTTTTAATAGAGGTGCGTAAACCTAATCCAATGCAAGGCATTTTTACCTTGCTAGGCGTCATGGCTTTTCTTGGAGTATTAGGTCTATCAGCGAGAGTTTATCTTAAAGAACGTAAAAGAGGTAAAAACTAGAAGCCAGATCATCGATATGGTTTCTAATTGGAGAGTAAAGTTATGAGAAAAGTTTATATGTTAACACTGTTACTAATGGTGTTAACTAGTATATCCGGTGTGGCCTATGCCCATGACCATAGAGCAGTGGATGGGTATACTCTGGTTGTAGGATTCTTAGTGGAACCTGCATATGAAGGCGTTATGAATGGATTAGATATACGTGTCACTAAGGAACTAGACCACTCAGCACATGAAAATCACAAACACAGTAAAGAGGATGAGTCAGGGTCTATGGATGTCAAAGAACATGGAGGTGTCTTTGGATCTCCTGCCTTGGGTCAAGGACAGACTTTTAGATTCGAGGTGATGGAGATGTTTGATGGAGTTACCATCCCATATCACAATCACCAGAATCACGAAATGACTGGATTAATAAAAGTTAGCCACAATGCCGATTTATCGGGAATTGTCGAGATTGAGATTCACGACGATATGTATATGCCTTCAGATGTTACTGTTCAACCGGGAACGGTCCTGCAATGGACAAATATTTCAACTTTGCCACAGACTGCGACGAGTGGAGAAGTTCCTAAGGAAAATCTCATGGAGGGACATCACCAAGAACTTCCGGTAGAAGGCCTAGAGGAGACTCTAAATGTTGAAATTGTTCATCTTGCGAGTGGAATCTCTAAGCAGATGAGATTGCGACCTGTTTTCCATAGTTCTGGTCAATACACTGCAGATTTGATACCTACGTCTACCGGTGTGTATGAGATACGCTTATACGGTACGATAGAAGATACTCAAATTAATGAATCGTTTATTTCGAAAGGAGGAGGAGGAGGATTCAGCGATGTTGAGTCCTCTGAAGTTATTCAATTTCCAGCGAGTGTGATAGAAATTCGAGAGATTGAAGCTGCGACGAGAGGCGTACAAAAGCAAATACAAATACTTGAAGATATGGTTTCCACTTCCGATAATAATGTAAGAACGGCCGTAATAATAGCAGCCGTAGGTGTCATATCAGGTGTTATGGGAATGATTCTAGGGGTATGGGCACTAATGATGCTGAATAGGAGACGTGAATAATTGTAGTTAGGACAACCTAATACAGAAGAGATTTATCAGATATTCTATGGAACGAATGGGCAGTATTGTTTAATGACAGCAAACATTACACAGAAACTTGCTCCGATTATTCTGACGTTGGTATCGGCATTGGTTGTACCTTCCGTCTTGTTTGTGTCTTGTAGCAAACCTTCTTTACCAATTAGAGAGCGAGCTCAATCCATAGAAACAAACGCCGCTACTGATGTTGATAACGAACGCTACATAGCTAGAGGAAAAAGATTAGCATCTCAGCACGGATGTACGGGATGCCATAGTACAGATGGAAGAACGCAAGTTGGACCGACATGGAAATCTCTTTATGGCCAAATTGTTTCTTTAGCGGCAAGCGAGAGCATATTAGCGGATGATCACTATATAAGAGAGTCGATATTGGATCCCAACGCCAAAATCGTTGAAGGATTTCTCCCGAATGTTATGCCTAATTACGAAATGAGTAATGATGAAGTTGACGCACTTGTTTCCTACATTAAATCACTGGAGTAATTTATTAACTTTATCGTGCGTGTTATCCCTGTTCCTGATAGGAGCACTTTTCATCACTGAAACTGCCTATGCGCACGCTAATGTGGTTAAATCACGCCCAGCCGCCGATTCCATAATTGACTATACTCCCGACAAAATCATTATATGGTTTACGGAACCTCTGGAACCCAAATTTAGTGAAATTAGGGTTCTTAATCTGAAAGGACTTCAGGTAGATAATGGAGACTCTTCTGTTGATTCTCGTGATTCGAGAATTATGCATGTAGGTGTTCCAAGATTGGCTAAAGGATCCTACACTGTTGCATGGAAGAATGTTTCTACAATAGATGGTCACAGCGTTAGAGGATCTTTTATATTCTCAGTCGGCGCACCCTCCTCTGATCTATTACAGCATGATTTGCCTCAGGAATCACTTTTCCAATATAGTGCAGAGCCAATCGTGAGATGGTTACTTTTGCTTGGTGCCTTAACCATGGTTGGAGCATTGTTTTTCGAACAAATAGTGATCTCACCGATTCTTACTCGACGGTCGTCTGGTTCGGCAATGGTTCACCTCAAAAGACTGGTGCTAACACGCATATTCATACTGATCTGTATCGCCATGTCGGTCTTTGTTTTGGCATCTTTGACGCAATTAATTTATCAGACATCCCAGACGTACGACACATCAATATATGGAGCACTAGGAAGTAATATCGTGTCTGTTTTAATAGATACTAACTGGGGCAAAATGTGGTTATGGAGAATGGGGATATTTCTGCCAATGTTTGCATTAACCATTTCGGCCCTGAGATATAAATCCGCTATGCGCCGCGAAATAATTAAATCGATTTCTTTTATTTTAGGTTTGGGAATATTATTAACATTCAGTTTAACAAGTCATGCTGCGGCAACTCCTGAAATCTCCACTGTGGCAGTTATAAACGACTATTTTCATTTGCTGTCAACTTCAATTTGGATAGCTGGCATATTCTCCTTCTCACTAACCATTCCTATCGTGATAAATACTCTTACAGGTTCTATGCGAAGATACGTGATGTCCTCTCTTATGGCTCGATTTTCATTATTAGCCTGTATAAGTGTTGCTATTTTAGCTGTAACAGGTATCTATAGCGCTTGGGCTCAGGTTACGGTGCTGCCTGCTCTAGAAGTCCCTTACGGAAGAGCATTAATTAGCAAGTTAGTGATCGCAGGTCCTTTGTTAGCTTTAGGCGCACTTAATTTCTTCTGGATCAGCCGTCAGTTAAAGCGTAATGAACGGGCGTCTCAGTGGCTTCGATGGATCATTAATGTCGAATCGGTCTTGGCAATATTATTATTATTGGCCGTCGGATTCATCGTTAGTCTAGAGCCTGCACGTCAGGTGGCTTCTCGGTCAGGTATTGGCTACGATCGGCAGATTTCTCTAACAGAAAATGCCGAAAGGGCTAATATTAATCTTGATATTTCACCAGGAGAGATAGGACTCAATACATTTACAATTTCTCTTTATGATGATTCGGGTGCTCCGTTAGATGGAATATCAGAGATCATAATGAAGAACAGCTATCTTGGGGAAGATTTAGGAGAAGACTTAATATATCTTAATCGATTTGCTACTGGAATATATATTGCAGACGATATAAATATCGCCCTTGCTGGCCGGTGGCAGACAGCTTTATCTATTAAACGATCGGACGGGTTCGATATTAAGACCGCTTACCGCTATCCGGTAAATGTTATGCTAGGCGGTAGTTCAACAATTTCTCCTTCCAATAAAACCAGCACAATCTTCTTAGGGGTAGAGATCATTCTCCTAGGTGTTATTTTTATGGGTATAGGCATACCTATAGGTGGGTGGTATTCTAGACGAGGGATCGCAACTATAGGATCCGGAATTGTATTATTTATAGCTGGAGCGATTGTACTAGTTAATTATGGATCGATTGATTCGGGGGTAGAGGGAAATATTAGAAACCCAATTCCACCAAATATGGGATCTCTCGAAACAGGGAAAGTTTTGTACCAAAAGCATTGTCAAACTTGTCATGGCCCGGGCGGTTTAGGTGATGGCCCGTCTGCCGTTTATCTAGACTCAGCTCCTGCTAATTTACAGACTCATGTTCCCCTACATCCGGATCGAGATCTCTTTAGGTTTATTTATAATGGTATTACTGACACAGAAATGAAAGGTATGAAGAATACTCTTTCCAATGAAGAGGTTTGGCATATAGTAAATTATATTCAAACCTTTGAGTAACTCGATCCAGCATCAATAATTATTAGGAGTGCGGGACGTGTGGCTTCTATGCTAAAACTTGTAACGTTGTGGTTAGTTCTTTCCTCACTGGGATTGTGGTTTTCTAATAAGACATCATATGCACACGCTATTGGACAAAGGTATGATTTGCCTATCCCACTAAGTTTCTTCCTATTTGGGGGGGCAGTCACTGTTGCACTATCCTTTCTGGTTATAAGTGTATTCGTTAAACCTAAGCAGAGGAGGCATATTTATCCTCGACATAACCTTCTAACTCACAACTTTATTGTTATCCCATATGTCATGCCAGTTATATTAAATATAGTAAAATTGGTCTCTGTTGGAGTGTTTCTGTTAATAATAATATCCGGACTTACCGGTACTAGTAAGCCTACAGAAAATATATTACCCACTTTTATTTGGATAATTTGGTGGGTAGGGATGGGATATGTATCGGCTTTAATTGGAAATGTGTGGTTCTTTATTAATCCTTGGAGAATATTGTACGAATACGCTGAGTTCTTCTTTGGAAATGGGTCTGATCGCCTTACTGGAGGCCTTCTTGAATATCCTAAACAGATAGGCATCTGGCCTGCAGTATTCCTTCTCTTTCTCTTCTCGTGGCTTGAGAACGTCTATATCGGTTCTGTTATCCCGTACCAGTTAGCCATTCTGATAGTTCTTTATTCAGCAATAACTTGGATTGGAATGGTTTTATTTGGTAAACATACATGGCTACGTTCAGGCGAGGTTTTTACCGTCCTTTTCACTCTGTTCTCTAAATTTTCGTTTACCGAAGTCAGAGTAACCGATAATCAGACATGTAGTTTGTGTGGATTTGACTGTAATCCTTCCGGCAGCCTTTGTGTAGATTGCTATGAATGCTATGATAATGCAATGGACCATCAAAGGGAAATTAATGTACGTCCCTGTGCCGCCGGTCTATTTATACGCCACAGAATAGATTTCTCGATCGTTACTTTTGTACTCACCGCTTTAGCCACTGTTACGTTTGATGGTCTGCAGGAAACGTCTGTCTGGTCGTCTTTTCAGAACATAGTGCATCGTAGTTTTATAAGATCTGGTACAGGCTTTAGCGATATCATCGACACAATCAGCGTAATATTAGTGCCTTTAGTGTTCACATTAGTTTACCTTGGATTTTCCTATTCTATTAAACTCTTATTACGAGAAAAGGTGATAGTCTTGGATGTGGCTAAAACTTTCGTTTTCTCATTGGTCCCCATCGCTTTGGCCTATAATATGGCGCATTTTATGTCACTACTCGTTGTTCAAGGACAGTTAATTGTTCCCTTAGCATCGGACCCTTTGGGCGTAGGATGGGATCTGTTAGGATCCTCTGACTATCGTATCAATGTAAACGTTATGAATGTGCGGTTTATTTGGTTTATGTCTGTGGCTGCTATTGTAATAGGTCACGTGATATCTGTTTATGTTGCTCACGTCATAGCCGTACAGACATTTATGAGACATTCGACAGCTCTACGCAGTCAATACCCTATGATGGCTTTAATGATAATCTATACTGCTATAAGTTTATGGATAATTGCTCAACCTATTGTTAAGTAAAAACATTTACAAAAAGTAGAACAAATGTCTTTACTAGCATGCTTCGCGATGATACACTATGTTCTGGAATCTAAGTCTTTGATTGTTATTCCGCCCTGTGTAACGTATGGGATACTAGGTTTATACAGATGGGTGAGAAACATGAATTTTCTAACAGGGTTTTGAATTTATGGAAGGAGCAACATGACCAACGAAAAGGATAAAGCACTTGAGCTGGCTATAGGGCAAATTGACCGACATTTTGGACGAGGTACGGTGATGAAACTAGGCCAAGCCGATCAACACTCTAGAATTACTTCCATTTCTACTGGATCTATATCTCTAGATATGGCCCTGGGAGTGGGTGGGGTGACTAAAGGGAGAGTACCTGAAATATTTGGAGCGGAATCATCAGGAA
>CAYSLK010000008.1:0-10597 GCA_964431885.1 uncultured Dehalococcoidia bacterium
AAACTCTTGCCCGAACGGAGCTCCTATAGCAGCAACCAACTCTCCTACCTTCACAGCGTCACTGTTACCTAATTCAAGTCCCTGAACGCTAGTAGGAAGATAGTGTTGAACCTTGATAACTGCTATATCAGAATCCGGATCAGTCCCGATAATCCTAGCAGATAGTTCCACACCATCAGAAAAAGTCACTAATATATCATTAGCTTCTCTTAAGACATGATAGTTAGTCACTATATATCCATCTTTATTCCATATAAATCCTGATCCTTCAGATACCTGTGGTCTTAACGTTGTACCATATGACCGTCGAGTATTATTGACAAAAACACGAATACTGACAATAGATGGTAGAGTCTTTTCATATATTTTATTTAGTACTTCACTTTGAGCAGCGACTACTTGATATGAATCTAAAGATTGAACTGATAGTTCATTAGCAAATAGGCTCTCGGCACTAATGTCCAGGTTTTTAACGTCAGGCATGCTGACATCGTTCTTTATATCAATCTTCGATCCAATTGAATCGCTCTCTTGTAAGACTACATTGGATGTGGTTTCAACCCCACCACTGTAGCCATACTGATCATATCCGTTACAGGCCGTTCCGAGTAACAACAGGGGTATGAGCCAGATAACTATATATCTATTCCTACGAAACTTATTAATGTACATGTATTACCTTCCCTCATTTCTTTAAGTGTGATGTACAAAATGAAACGTGGGAACACATGAAAGAGGTAGCATGTGAATTAGAAGTCTTCAGTTCAATACTAGGAAGTTCGTTATATTACTGACTAGAAGAAGCGATCCATATCATTTCTTCGCTTTCTTCGTCGAATGGTGTTCGGTTAAAATCGCCATACAAATCAACCACTCTGTAACCACAATATTTCAATAGGTGATACATCTCCCATCTGTACACATAACGTAACTGCACGTCACGGTGTAATCTCTTCTCAGTTACACCATCGTTGTTCAACATTTCTATGATAAGTCTAGTATCTAGTATTTGAGTATGCATATCGCACTTGGTCTGGTTCCAAACGACCAGCCTGCCCCCAGTATTTGGGTCGGTGACATCAAATAAGTGATTGGAGAGATCTCCTTCTTGATTCATAGTCTGAAGGTCTGGAACAAAAAAATTGAGGATTAATTTGCCTTTATTAGACAGGTGACGCTTGATATTAATGAGAGTTCTAACTTGATCTTCGACTGAAAGCAAGTACAAGAAGCTTCTAAAGGGAATTATAACCAAATCAAATTGAGAATCCAGGGTGAAATCCCTCATATCACCTTGTATAACCCTCAGAGCCTGGGTGGGATCATTTGACGTAGAGATTTTCCGCTTTAATTCACCAATCATACCTCTAGAGATGTCGAGGCATGTAAGATTAACTCCCTGTGAAGCTATAGGTATTGAAACTCTTCCAGTGCCACATCCCAGCTCTAAAACAGGGCCATCAGCAGAAAGGGATTCTTCCACATAAAACGGTATATCTGCTGTAAATCCTGAATATAATAGATCATATATGTCAACCCAACTATCGTATACGGACTCATCTATCTTCAAATCGCGAAATACCTCTTGTCAAGTAAATCAAAGAGCTAACGTTTTCATCAATCGTCAATGCTTTGCAGGGCAAGTCTAACCTTGTCTTCTACAGTCATGGACTTGTTTGACTTTATGGAAGAAAGGACTTTCGCTGCCTCACCCTCTGAGTAACCCAGCGCGACTAAAGCTTGAATAGCTTCCTGATCTTCAGAATGTTCTGAAGAAATCGTCCAATCTTTTCTAAGTTTCCCTCTAAGTTCCAAAACTATTCTACTAGCTGTTTTCTTGCCTACTCCGCTTACTCCTCCAAAAGCACTATTATCTCCTGATTCAACTGCGAATATTAAAGCTTCCGGCGACAAACTGGACATTACATTAAGCGCTACCTTTGGGCCCACACCGTTAACTCCCAACAATAATTCAAATGAGAGTCTCTCGTCTTCAGTGAGAAATCCGTACAATGTTAAACTATCTTCCCTCACCTGTAACGAAGTGAGAAGTCGTACTTCAGCCCCAATGTTACCGAGTTTTTCAATCATTGAAGTCGGGATGTGCACTCTGACAGAAATGCCCCCTAAACGAATATCTAGCCAATCAAGTCCGATAGCTTCTAGTGTACCCGAAACAGAGGTGACTAAAGAAGAAACCATGCAAAATATCCTCTCACAAGAGTTGCCTTATATTAACTTCTCTCGAATGACATATTGTGACAGCTAAAGCATCTGAAACATCCAGCGACTCTTGCAGAATTTCCAGATCTAACATGACTTTGACCATTTCACGGACCTGTTCTTTAGTACTGTTACCATAATCCGTAACTGATTTCTTTATCTCCCTAGGAGAATACATCCGAACAGGCATATGATAATGAGCCGCTGCTAGCATTGCGCCCGCTTGCACATAGCCGATTGCCATAGAAGTACGTACGTTAAGATGCACAAACGGCTGTTCAATCGCCGCTTCATCTGGTTTCCATTGTTCAATTATCTTAACCAGGCCCTCATACAAAACATGTAGCCGGTCGGGTAATGGGTCGGCTTTCGGCGCTGTTAGAAGAAATGATTTAACATAGCTCATTTCGTCTCTATCTGTATCAATTAATCCTACTCCCAACCGGTATGTACCAGGATCAATACCCAAGATGCGCAATGTGGTCACTCTCCTGTCAAAGGAAAAAGACAGCCAATCTATCAATAATAAGTCGAGATCCTATACCGTCTTTATACCATCACATCCATTATTACTCTAATGTTAGCTTTCCATACGATACGTCTCTATAACTCCCTCTGAAAAGTCTGCATTTGAAAAGACTCGTTGAACATCATCAAGCTCTTCTAAACGGTCTAACAGTCTTAAGTTTTTCATAGCTGTCTTATCATCCAACTGTATAAGGTGCGACGGAACCATAGAGATTTCTGATGACTTAATAGACGCATCAGTGCATTTTAATGCTTCTCTAATATCTTCTAAAACATCTGGAGTAGAATATACTTGCAGAATTTCATCAAATGTGTCAAAGTCTTCTGCACCTGCATCAATAGCTGTAAGAGCCAAATCCTCTGCATTGGCCTCAGTGGCGTCCATTACAAGGACTCCTTTTTGTTGAAATTGCCAAGCTACAGCCCCAGATTCCGCTAAATTACCGCCGGCCTTGGTCAGTGTAGACCTAACGTCAGAAACGGTTCTATTACGATTATCTGACAAAGTTTCCAAAAGAATAGCAGTACCACCGGGGCCGTACCCTTCATATATCGCTTCAATCATTTGAATTTGATCACTACCTTCACCCGTAGCTCGCTTAATGGCTCTAGTGATATTATCTGCCGGCATATTATTATCTCTTGCCCTTTGAATTGCCATACGTAAACGCACGTTCATATCTGAGTTTCCACCGCCTTCACGAGCCGCCACAATTATCTCTTTGGTAAGCTTAGTAAATAGTTTCCCTCTTCGAGCATCTGATATAGCTTTACCATGTTTAATTGTGGACCATTTAGAATGCCCAGACATAACTTCTCCCTTCCCGTATAAACAAATAGACTTCAGAGCCATTTTAGCATTGAGGTAAGTTGTCGGTCAAAAGTTAAAAATGTTTCAATAACTAGCTAAATAAAACTTTGTCTAAGGTAGTTAGATATGTGATATAGTTTGCCTGAATCAATGATAATTGAAACTCAAATTTTAAATTAACCCTAGATCGGATCACTCATATTTGAATATCATCATCGCATTAGTTCGCCCATTAGTGACCACGAAAGAGAGACGCTATGTCTTACTCGGTATAACATCTGGGTATATGTTAATTCAGCTCCTGAGTTTGCCAGTGGCACTATCAGTACCAACATTAGCCCAACAATTCCATGTAGAAATAGCCGAAGCATCATGGATAGTTATAGCTTATTTGTTGGGTCTGGGCAGCTGTGTACTGCTGGCCGCTCGCTTTGGAGATAGGTATGGCCACGTCCGAGTATTCTTTATTGGCATTGTCATCTCAACTATCGGCGCCTTTTTAATCTCTCTTTCTTCTAATTTAATGCAAATTATTTTATGGAGAGTGCTAACAGGTGGTGGTGCTGCACTTGTTATGGGTAATGCGAATGCTATTTTGGCGGCAACGTTTCCTACTGGCTTAAGAGGAAGGGCATTCTCTTTACCCATAATGGGCTCGAGGTTGGGAACATTGATAGGTTTAATATTATTCTCATTCTTCCTGCAATTTTTTACCTGGAGGCTTATATTTGTGGCATTTTTGCCCCTGGGATTAATAGCCACGCTCGCATCCATTCCAATGTTACTTCAAAAAGATTCCCAAAACCCATTGAGATCCGTTCCGATAGATCTCGTTGGAGGAGGATTGTTTATCATTGTCGCTGCAATATTAATACTATCGGGCAACCACTTGCACAGTGGTGAAGAATCCTTTACGAGTTCTGATGGCTTAAAATATCACCTACCAATGCACGGCTTATTTTTACTGATGTTAGGCATATTTATTCTCGTTGAGAGAAAACTTTCCAATCCATTAGTTGATGTAAACCATTTCCGACAAAAATATTTCTCCCTTTCAATCGCATCGAATGCAACTTTTCATTTCTCCATGCTGGCTACAATGGTTCTAATACCTATCCTAGTGGAACGCGGATTCGAATTGAAGCCAATTTGGGTCACTGTCGCGTTGGTACCAAACCAAGTACTAGGTATAATCATACCGCTTATTGCTGGGTGGGTATATGATAGATATCAGCCCAAAATGCTACGCCCAGCAGCAATGGCCTGCATTGCACTTGGGTTTCTTGCTTTTGGCCTGCTCTCTAATATTTCCCCATTCTGGGCCATACCAGTAATGATGATCCCCATATCAGTGGGCTCAGCCGTATTTAACCCGATTAATAATGCAACCATAATGAGCACCTTGCCACTGAATCATCGAGGGTTTGCATCTGGCATGCTAGAAACTACTCGTGAATTAGGACACGCGCTAGGCGCCACAGCCTCAGCAACCGCTTTGTCGATGGCCCTACCGAGTGGACTCATTCTTTTATCGAACTTCGACGCGAGATCCTTCTATATTCAAGGCTTCCAATCATCATCTATGATGGTAGTCTTAGTAATGTCAATTGGCGCGATTATGGCATTGGCACACCAAGACACCTCTAAAAACAGGTCAGTGTAGATGTCTAAACTTTAGAATTAACTATATTTAAGCCTAAACATAATATACAATGCCATTGTGCAGATCATTGATACAAACCCTCTGATTTTATAAGTTATGCTATGGGGAAAACACCGTAATCGTACATATTTATGATAACATTAGTCTATCCGTAATGATTTGAGGCAGGTTTTTCTATGAGAAGACTAAGAGGCGGTGGCCTTTTAACTTTTGGCGGAGTATTGGCCCTATTAGGTATAATATTACGATGGGATTTGATTGACTGGCTGATTGATTTAACTGGTCTTATATTAATTGTGTTGGGCATTATACTTATAATCGGCGGATTGCTTCAGAAATTTAAGAATAGCGACTAAACATTAATTTCGTTCCTTGCAGTGAACGAGCTATAAGAGGGGTGCAGTTATGGGTATGTTGTCAAGAATGTCGACGGTTGTTAAATCTAAAATGAATCGTATTTTAGATAACGCAGAAGATCCCAGAGAAACTTTAGACTACGCCTATGAGAAACAATTAGATATGTTGCGCAAGGTGAAGAAAGGTGTAGTCGAAATGGTTACTACAAAACGTCAGATCGAAACCCAGGCTAAAAAAGTACGCTCTAATATAGAACGACTAGAGGTTCAGGCAAGTCAAGCCTTACAGATTGGAAGAGAAGATTTAGCTCGGTTGGCTCTCCAAAGGATGGAAGCATCGAAGACTGAACTTGAAGGACTATCCAATCAGATTGAGAATCTGGAACGAGAACAAGAGAAATTGACTCAAGCTGAGAAGAGAGTTCAGGCTAAAGTACAAGCTTTCAGGAACAAAAAAGAAATAATCAAGGCTCAATATAATGCAGCTCAAGCCCAAGTACGTATTGGGTCAGCTCTTTCAGGTATATCCGAAGAGATGGGTGACGTCTCCCTCGCGATAGAGAAAGCTGAAAATAAAACCGAGTCTTTGAAGGCGAGAGCTGGTGCCATAGATGAATTGGCAGATGCGGGGGTACTAAACGATTTCTCAGGAAATCAGGATTCTCTCAGCATGGAATTGGAACAGCTGAGTGCACAACAAAATATCGAAAAACAATTAGCAGCATTGAAAAATAAAATGTCTTCTGAAGACAAGGAATAGTTACGGTAAGGAAAGAGTATGATCGTACGAATACTAACTGAGGGACAATACAACCTTCCAGGGCAGTTTGTGGATAAACTAAATGAAGTAGATAATCAAATTGTAGCAGTAGTCGAAGTAAATGATGAAGTATCTTTTAAACGTCTTTTACAAGAAATGTTAGAACTAGTAAGGAAACATGGTTCTCTGGTGCCACTAGACGAGTTATTAGAATCAGATATCGTCCTACCGGAACCAGATCTTACGATAAAAGAGGCGAAAGAATTATTTACCGGAGAAGGATTATTACCAGGGTAACAGGGCACAATACAGAAACTTTTTCTATAAGCAACGGATACAGCACACCCATCACATCTTAGTTTATAATTATTCCATTCTAGTTGATCAGTAAATTACAGTCTATCTGGAATATTAAAAGAGTATAATAAGTTTCATATATGTGGACGGCAAACACAGTAGTCGAGTAATACTAGCTGCCTCTAGTCGCTCCAGTCAGGACCATTGATCTATCCTAGGAGGACTTTCTTCTGAAACCTCTATATAATGCCTCTGGTTTTATTACTATAGGTCACGCTCAAATCATCGCCTCATACTTGCGAGCTATATCACAAAATCGTTTTCCCCATGCTCATATCATATCTGGGCCAGATGGTGTTGGTAAAACAACATTGGCAATAGATCTTGCTCGTACGATAAACTGTACAGGTGAGTCGAGACCATGCAGTGAATGTAGTCAGTGTATACGCATATTAAATGAAACTCATACAGACGTAAAATTCATTGGCCCACGGGATCAACTTATGGATGATGATAGAAGCCACTCTATCATAAGTATCGATGAAGTACGTGTAATTCAACGAGAATCTAATCTTAAGCCTTTTGAGGGCAGATATAGAGTATTTATATTTAGTAATATCAATCTACTAAGCCAAGAAGCCAGCAATAGCCTGCTAAAAATTCTGGAGGAACCACCCGATCAAGTGATCTTTATACTATTGGCTGCAGAGATAACTAGGTTACTTCCGACTATCTTATCCAGATGCCACAAGATAGAACTTGGAGTCGTCCCTTTGACTCCACTTGCAGAAGAGATAGGTCATCGTTATGATTTCAAATCAGAGAAATCCATGGATATAGCTCGAATATCTCGAGGCAGACCTGAACACGCAATCGAATTTTGTGAAAATCCTGATTTGATATCTGATTTCTCTGAAAAACTAAATGCTATTGAAGACGCTTTTCATCATGGTCTAGACGAGCGATTCATATATTCAGATCATCTTGTCTCAACATATTCCGCAAACCGATCTTTAGCGATCAGAGAAATACGATTATGCCTGGATTGGTGGAGAGATATTTTGCTCATTAAAGAGGGTATAAAAGAGCTTGCAGTTCACTTCCCCTCTTTTCAGATCCAGAATTATATGGCTACGCACCTGACTTCCAGTCAAATAGTAGAGGCTATTAAATGTATCCAGAATTCACTACTATATTTGGATCAAAATGCCAGTCCTCGTCTCGTCCTGGATAACATGATGCTGTCCTTGCCTAATCCATTTAATATTAAACCTGATGGTAATTTATGACAACCCTCATCGGTATAAGATTTATTCCGCTAGGCCGAATTCACTACTTTGATTCTCTTAATCAGAATCTAAAATTTGGTGATACTATAACTGTGGAAATAGGCGGGCAACCTAGGAGTGGGACAGTAGTTCTACCTCATGACCAGATTACTTTTTCAAGTCTTAAAAACCCATTAATGCCCGTGGTTTTAAGAGAGACAAACATACCATGATACTAATAAACTCCTTAAATCGAACGTTTGTGCATATCGGTATCACTCTTATATATCAACCTATCAATACTGATTCTTCAGTAAGTTTGAATAACTTTGTATCGACCCGCTGAACCATAGATATCCCTACTACCAAAGGCCCGAGTTTACCTATAAACATTCCTGTAATTAGTATTATCTGGCCTATGGATGAAATGCTTGGGGTTATTCCGGTTGTTAGACCCACAGTACCGAATGCTGAAATGCTCTCAAATAGTAGTCCTGACAATGGGATTTGATCTTCGGTTATCCCTAAAAGGAACACCATTAGAAACACGAAGCCTATCGATAATGTAAAGATCACCATCGCCTTTTTCACTAGATCTAAAGGGATTTCTCGACCAAAAGCATTGGTCTTTTCCCGTCCTTTAAGTGTAGCAATAACCGAAAGTACGATAATAGCAAAAGTGTTGACTTTTATGCCTCCAGATACAGAGCCTGAAGCACCGCCTATGAGCATAAATACAGCTGTGAATATGTTCGTATATTCGTTAGCGGTATCTAGGTGAAACAAACTGAAGCCTGCTGTTCTCCCACTATTCACTTGGAAAACAGAGCCGATTATTTTATCCATAAATGACAGTTGGCCTAGAGTTTCAGGGTTTCGATATTCTAGAACCAGAAAAAGTAAAGTTCCTATAAAAGTTAACGCACCACTAAATACAAGAACTAATTTTGTGTTTAGGCTCAGTACGGAAGTTTTACGATATCTGACCAAATCGAAAATTACCAGATAACTAATAGCTCCAATAACTATGAGAAGAGTTATAGTGCTCAACACAAATATATCGTGACGGAAAGCCATCAATTGACCACTCTCATTAAATGCCACGAAACCAGCGCCATTGAATCCTGATATTGAATGAAAAACAGCAAGCCACAAAGCTTCGTCAAGTGGATACAAAAAATTAAACCTTAGGAATAATACCAGGAACCCAATGACTTGAATTATCGTTGCTACAACAACTATTCCTATGGCAAGACGTACCAAACCACCCAGCTGATCTATCAAAAGGATTTCCCTTACCAATAGCCGTTGAGCAATCGTTATCCGTTGACCGACCAACACTATTAAAAAGGTTGCGAGTGTCATTATTCCCAGGCCGCCTACATAAATCATTCCGAGAATAACTATTTGGCCATGTCTCGTCCAGTATGTAGCGGTGTCTTGGACCGCTAAACCTGTGACTGTGGTAGCAGAAGTCGCAGTAAAAAGTGCGACCAGTAGCGGAGTAAATCCTTCTGCTTTATGGGCAAAAGGCAACATTAAAAGGAAAGTGCCAATAGCGATTAAGCCCGCAAAGAGGTAGACGATTATCAGTGGAGCTGCTAGTAATCTGGATCGCTGCTTCCGTCCTTCTATCGTTAAGTGAACCGGTGCTAGATCATTGTGCCGAGGATGTCCGACTAGCCTGTCCACAGCTTTGGATCTCCAGGTCTGTCTCAATCCACTTTCCTAATCTTCGAGGTATCATTAACTTCCGACCCAGCAACTGGCTATACATCGGATATCTACGCCGATCAATCACAAAAGGTCAGCTCCGCTTTATCCTATGGCATACTAGGAGATATCTCAAGGAGTAGTCTCACACCATATATATCAATTCAAAAATTATTCCTTACCACATATATAAAGGATAGACGCACTTCGAATAAGCCCTCAGCATTATTCGACATCAGATTGATACTTCTATACACATATACCAACAAAGATATTATTGTAATTAGTTGACCCGCTTCTAATCTTCTCCAAATTTCATTATTTCTTCCTGCATCTCTTTGGTAACTCCCTGTGGCACTTGCCCAGCATCAATTTTCGCTGTTTGAACTTGATGTCTGATCTCTTCAACCACTTCAGGATTAGCCAAAGTTGTTGTGTCACCTACATCTATGAAATTCGAAATAGAAGCGATTACTCGACGCATTATTTTTCCAGAACTAGTCTTCGGCAGGTCACTCGCTACCCAAACATGAGCGGGTCTAGCTATAGGTCCAATAATTTGCCTAATGGCATTCGTCACTTCAATCGCGATTTCGGAATGAGACTCATACCCCGGTTTCAATGATATATACATCTCCGGCACTCTACCTCTCAGTTCATCAAATGCCGGCACGGCTGCAGCCTCTCCTACAGCTTCTACCGTCAATGCAGCGGATTCCAATTCCTTTGTTCCCAGTCTGTGCCCTGCTACATTAATAACATCATCAAGGCGCCCGACAACCCGTAAGTAACCATCAGCGCCCTGAGTACCACCATCACCTGTAACATACGGCCAGTCTCTCCAATCCTTACTTCCTGGTTTAGCATACTTAGAATAATAGGTCTCGACAAATCTGTCTGGATCTCCATAAATCGTCTGCATACGACCAGGCCAAGGATTACTCATACAAATATTACCTGCCGTACCTGAACCCGGTT
>CAYSLK010000009.1:0-3575 GCA_964431885.1 uncultured Dehalococcoidia bacterium
TCAAGATGGTAGGCGAGGAAGATCCAGAGCACCCCAGAAGCTTTGCAAACCAATCCGTTATAAAACGTACGATAGTATTATGCTCTGGCTCATTAATGAATCTTTTGTTCCCTATTATTGTCTTTTCTCTAATTTTTGCATTACCCCATAAAGTATGGTCTGGTAATATCGCCGTAACTGGAGTCGCACCAAAATCACCCGCAGCGTTAGCTGGTCTAAAACCAGGAGATACTATCCTGAAAATAGGCGATAAAACTGTGGTTAACCATATTGAGCTCGTAAGAGAGGTAATGACGAATGTTCAATCTCCAACAAAAGTTACAGTGCGAAGAGGAGTCGCGGTTAGTGGTTTGAGTTCTTCTCCAGAACTATCTCCTGTAGAAGAGATCGTTCTGATACCCAGATTGAATCCTCCCGAATATTTAGTAGTGGACGATGACAAAATAACTAACGACAATGAAATCAATTTACGTGAAGCCAGACGGTACAATGCACAACTAAATATAGGTGACATCATGATTCAGGGGGCCGTGGGTATCATGATTGAAACGCAAAATTTAAAAAGTGTTTCAAGACGGCACTCTATTTGGACTGCTATTCCGATGTCTTTAACACAAATAGAATCTATTATAATAATAACGAAAAATGGAATTCTTGGCTGGCTGACAGGAGGCCGTGATCCAGGATTTACAGGACCGGTAGGAATAGCCCAAATTACAGGTCAAGCAGCTAAAGCTGGCCTGTCTACAATGCTAGAATTAATGGCACTAATTAGTATTAGCCTCGGAATTTTCAACCTCCTGCCAATACCTGCATTGGATGGTGGGCGCTTAATGTTCGTTATACTTGAGTGGGTAAGGAAAGGCAAGCGGATTTCCCCGGATAAGGAGAGTAAATTTCATCTATTAGGATTTGTATTTCTCATTGCCATAATCTTATTTATAAGCTATAAAGATATCCTACACATCTTGAATGGAGACAGCTTCCTAAGGTAGGCTTAATATGGACCTCTAGATTATATGAGTTCTCTTTTCTTAATAATACTGGTTTATCCACGTTTGTTAGTCTTGACCTAAGTTGTTAGTAGTAAAAGGAATCGTCATATAACCGGCGTAATATTGCCTATTGGAGTGTGTTTCACCTATACAATGTTACAAGAACTTTGTAACTGCATGGTTGGGAGTTAATTTTGAATAAACGTCGTATAACAAAAAAGATTAATGTAGGACAAGTCGAAGTTGGCGGCAATGCACCAATAACAGTGCAATCAATGACGAAAACGGATACAAGAGACATTCCTTCAACGGTTAAACAGATCCACCAGTTAGAGGAGGCAGGCTGCGAAATCATCAGGTCAGCTGTCCCAGATATTGAAGCAGCACAAGCTCTGGCAAAGATTAAAAAACAAATTAGAATACCTCTTGTGGCTGACATTCATTTTCACTACCAACTGGCTATGGAATCTCTTAAAAGTGGCGTTGATTGTCTACGGCTAAATCCAGGAAATATTAGAGACCGTAATCAAGTAGAAACTGTGGTGAGAGAAGCTAAGATTAGGCAAGTACCCATCAGGATAGGGGTTAATTTCGGCAGTTTACCCCCAGTGGGCGGAATAGGTAAAACCCGTGGAAAGTCGCGTCACACTGACGGTGTCAATCTACTCCCTAAAGGTAATTCCGACGGCTCCAATGGATTTTCTACAGTTGATCATATGGTAGAAACCGGTCTTTGGGAAATAGGAATATTAGAGGATTTAGACTTCGACTTAATAAAGATTTCTCTAAAAGCCTTTGACATAGAAACGACCGTAGAATCCTACAGACGAATGGCTGAACTTATCCCTTATCCTCTACATTTAGGCATTACAGAGTCAGGTACAACTAAATCCGGGAGTATCCGTAGCGCTATAGGTATAGGGACCTTATTATACGAAGGCATAGGTGACACAATTAGAGTATCACTCAGTGACGACCCCAGAGAAGAAGTTTTCTCTGGTTTTGAGATACTGAAGTCGCTGGAGCTGCGGAAAGAAGGTGCTGTGTTAATTGCATGTCCTAGTTGTGGTCGTGCCGATGTCGACGTAGTAACCTTAGCTAACAATGTGGACAAAATGATGAGAAAGGTTAAGGCTCCTATAAAAGTGGCGGTAATGGGCTGTGAAGTTAACGGGCCAGGGGAAGCTAAAGATGCAGATGTTGGCATTGCTGCAGGAGTTGGTCGGGCTATCATATTTAGAAAAGGGAAGAAAGCGCGCGTTGTAGAAGAGAGTGATATGTTGAACGCACTTATGGAAGAAGTCCGTAAAGTAGAAGAAGAGATGATATCCTAAACGCACTTATATTATATACATTAGTACACAATCAGTTATGAAAATTGACTCAGTGGTCAAGATTCACAAATACATGGTAAAAGGTTTGGTTAGCTATGCGTGCGTCAAAACTATTCGGTAAGACTCTTCGTCAACCTCCTGCAGAAGTCGAATTTATCAGCCACAACCTCATGTTGAGAGCAGGTATGATTTACCAGGTATCCTCTGGGGTATATAGCTATCTACCCACGGCATTACGTTCCCTGCGAAAAATAGAGACCATTCTACGTGAAGAAATGGAAAATACAGGAGCCGAGGAAGTCAGACTATCGGTCCTACAACCAAAAGAACTGTGGGAAAGATCAGGAAGAGCCGATAATTACGGGCCCAACTTATTTAGTCTACTTGATCGCAGACAAAAGACCCTCGTTTTAGCTCCGACACATGAAGAATTACTAACTTTGATAGTTAAGGATAATATAAATAGTTACCGAGACCTCCCAACAATTCTTTATCAGATCCAGACCAAATTCCGTGATGAACTAAGACCTAGGGGAGGGCTTATCAGGGTTAGAGAGTTCGATATGAAAGATGCCTATAGTTTTGATGCAACCGATAACGGTCTTGATCAGAATTATGAAGTGATGGTGAAAGCATATAAGAATATTTTCTCAAGATGTGGGTTACAGACAATCATGGTTGAGGCAGACAGTGGTGCTATAGGTGGAAAGGATTCTCATGAATTTGTCTCTATAACTGACTCTGGTGAGGACACAATTATACATTGCATTTCGTGTGGCTATGCTGCAAATGGTGAAAAGGCTCAATTTAGTAAATCTGCATATGATATAGAAGCTGAGTTGGCAGTAGAGAAGATAGACACACCAGGTGTCAAAACGATCGTAGAGTTATGTGATTCAGTTCATATTGAACCACACCATACAATAAAAACCCTGTGCTATATCGCCGATAATGAAATCGTTCTCGCCTTGATACGTGGTGATCTCGACATTAATCAGATCAAATTAGGTAACATTTTAAAATCCTCTAATTTGCGACTTGCAACACACGATGAAGTGCGCCTTAAAGGATTTGTTCCTGGATCAGTCTCTCCCGTAGGTATTGAAAACGTAAAAGTAATAGCCGATGAATCTATACACATGGGTTCCAATTTTGTTATTGGTTCAAATTCAGAAGGTCACCACTTTAAAAATGTTAATTATCCCCGTGATTTCCAAGTAACCAGAATGGACGACATAGCAATGGC
>CAYSLK010000010.1:0-19665 GCA_964431885.1 uncultured Dehalococcoidia bacterium
GTCCTTTTGAACACCACCCAATCCTAAGATTATTAAGTTTAGATTCTGTATCCTTGTATGAAAAAGAAGGCGGGGGAAATGGGACTACGTAATGATCAAAACCGTCGGGTCCAGATAATATATTCGTCAACATAGCTATGTCTTGCACGGATCTAGCCATAGGGCCAACATGCATAAACCTTAATAGGGTATCAGGCCAATGTCCTGTTAAGGGTATCCTACCATGAGTCGCCTTCAATCCGACAATACCGCAATAATGTGCAGGCTGTCTTATTGAACCACCTAAATCGCTACCTATTCCCATCGGAGATAGACCAGCAGCTATCGCGGCCGCCTCACCTCCACTGGAACCACCAGGTGTTCGACCGCTCATCCATGGGTTTTCAGTTCGTCCAAAAACTCTATTACCAGTTTCCCACCAAAGTGCAAATTCTGGCATATTAGTTTTCCCTAACATAATGCCTCCAGCATTTTTAAGGCGTGTAACTACTGTAGCGTCCGATGAAGAGACATGGTCTTCATAAATTATTGACCCTCGGGTGGTCCTGATTCCTTTAGTATCTATACAGTCTTTTATTGTAAATGGAACACCATGTAGAGGGCCCCATATTTCATCTCGCATAATTGCTTCTTCAGCTTTAATCGCGTGGTCTAAACTATCATCACATAAAGTGACGATGGCGTTGAGCATGGGGTTGAACTTCGATATTCGATCCATATGAACTTTCATGACTTCTACAGGAGAGATAACCTTTGCTCGGATATCACAGGCTAATTTCCAAGCATCTGTATAATAAACCTCATCACTCATATCTTCTCCTCTGTGATAAAACTTGGCTTAGATCTGCATTTTATTGTGCAGTTGATTTGCCGTCAACATGATAAGTTCAATATGTTCGCCGTTAACTCTTGAGTATACAAGCTAATCCAATTTGATATGACGATAGGATAGTTGACAGGTTTTGGGAGCATTGTTAAACTTTCCGTCAGTAGCTAAAGCCCTGCTCAGTAGAGCTTTAGCTGTTCGGTATCAATGTGGTGCAATATTAAGCGATTTAGTGGTGTGATGTAAATGTGTGGTATTAGCGGCATTATGTACAAAAGAAGTGTGGAAGAAGGACTAGCTCCGGTCGGCCGTGACTTAGTTAATATGTTGCAGTCAATGGTGCATCGAGGCAGGGACTCCAGTGGTATCACAGTTGCAGGAGAGCGCAACGATGGAGATCTGATTATACGCGTCTGGGTTGACGACTCCACCAATAGTAGTGAAATCCTCAAACGGTCTACTGACACTATAACAAGCCTTGGTGGCCAAATAGAAAACAGCTCAACGCAAGGAAGTTTTCTACGGTTGAGTGTCCGATTTACAGGTGAAGTTCGAAAGCTCGCTGAATCTTTACTAAACCAGCAAGGATTAGAACTTCACAGCATAGGTAAATCATCTGAGGTAATAAAAGATGTAGGAACGCCAAATAGTATCGATGGCAGGCTTAGTATAGCTGGAATCCAGGGTACTCACGGGAATGGGCATGTACGTATGGCAACAGAAAGTCGTGTGGATATTAGTCATGCGCACCCATTCTGGGCATACCCTTTCCCTGACGTGACAGTGGTACATAACGGTCAATTGACAAATTACCATAGTATGAAACGTAGTTATGAAGACCAAGGCCACCATTTCCAAACCCAAAACGATTCGGAATTAATCGCTGTCTATTTAGCAGATAAACTATCCAAAGGATCATCACTAAACGATGCTCTCAAAGAATCATTAATGGATTTAGATGGAACTTTCACTTATCTAGTATCAACCCAAAACGGATTGGGTTACGCCAAAGACCAATGGTCAGCAAAACCACTTGTGACAATGGAAACTGAAGATGTCGTTGCAATCGCTTCTGAAGAAGTAGCCCTGCGCAGTGTCATGTCCCAAGAGATAGATCGGCTGGAACCGCAGGAAAGCGAGGCGATGACATGGTTACTTTAAACGCTAGCAAAATGAGTATACGGGAACTTAATACCAAGATCAAAGAACTGTCGGCACAATCCCAAGAGATAACGATTGTTGATCCTCAGGCCCGTCATAATATTGGAGTAGGAATATTACAGATCGCAACCATAGAAATTGATGGAAGTGTAGGCTATTACGCTGCAAGTTTGATGGATGGTCCGGAAGTCACGATAAACGGTAACGCCGGCTGGGCTTTAGGTGACAATATGATGAGTGGCAAAATAACCTTAACTAAAGATGCCGGTGCTTCTGTTGCTTCCACTATGAGAGGCGGCGAAATTTTTGTAGGTGGCAATGCCGGAGCTCGAGCTGGGATTTCCATGAAAGGTGGAACTCTAGTTGTTGGCGGCAATACTGGTTTCCTTACAGGATTCATGATGCAGAAAGGCAAAATTATAATTTGTGGTGACTCAGGAGAAGCTGTCGGGGACTCCATGTATGAAGGAGAAATATACGTGGGAGGGACAATTGGTTCACTGGGTACGGACGCAAAAATCGAAGAAGTAAGTGAAGAAGAACTTATTTATTTATGGAATAAACTAGAATCGCACGGTATACAGGAAAAACCGAGATTTAGAAAAGTTGTATCAGCAAAAAAGCTTTATCATTATGATTCGCTGGAACGCTTAGAAAAAACCGTTATATAGTTATAATAAAGGCTTCGTTAAAATGGTTAGAGATAGCAGTCAAATATGGTCACCATGGGTTATAGATGACATACATTCAAAAGCTGACCTCGGCAGATACAGAATTAGAGGTCTCAGCACGTTTCAAAAAGTCACACACTTTGATGATCTAACCTTTCTTTCCACAGGGCTGACTCGATTCCCTCTGGAAGGCTATAAAGAGAAATGCAACACACGTACCGTCCTTGGTGGATTGCACGCAGAAGAACCACTCTCATTGGACATACCTATTTATGTGACTGGCATGAGTTATGGAGCATTGTCTGCTAACGCAAAGACTGCGTTAGGAAAAGCCGCATCTATGGTAGGAACGGCGAGCTGCACTGGGGATGGCGGTATGCTTCAATCTGAACGAGACGCATCTAACAAGCTAATCTACCAGATTCTTCCGAGTCGATATGGCTTTAATCCACATCATTTGGTAAACGCCCAAGCTGCAGAGATAGTTGTAGGACAAGGAGCCAAACCTGGTACAGGCGGAATGTTAATGGGCGTGAAAGTTTTAGACGAGATAGCAGAAATGAGAGATCTGCCTACGGGCATAGACCAAAGAAGTCCAACCAGACATCCTGACTGGCTAGGTCCTGACGACTTGGCTGTGAAAATCGAGCAGTTGCGTGAAGCGACAGACTGGCGTATTCCTATTCACGTAAAACTAGGAGCCTGTAGAGTTACGGATGACGTAAAACTCGCTGCAAAAGCTGGGGCAGATTCAATAATAATTGACAGTATGGTCGCAGGAACTGGGGCATCAGCAGAAGTTTTATTGGATCATAGTGGAATACCTACGGTACCAGCTATCGTGTTGGCACGTGAAGCTTTAAGAGAATTGGGTTTATATCGTAAAGTAAGCCTTATAGCGTCAGGCGGCATACGAAGTGGCGCGGATGTCGCTAAAGCACTAGCATTAGGTGCGGACGCAGTGGCAATTGGAATAGCTGCCCTCATCGCATTGAATTGTAACAAGGAGATCCCAGAATCAGACTTTGTGAAAGAGATGGGCGTGCCTGCAGGACAATGCCACCATTGCCACACCGGAAAATGTCCGGTAGGAATAGCAACACAGGACCCGGAACTAATGAAACGTCTTGATATAGATGAAGGTGCCGAGCGTGTAGCTAATTTTCTGAACGCGATGACCATGGAAGCCGCGGTGCTTACACGTTCCCTAGGGAAAAGCGATATTCACAGCCTTGAACCAGAAGATCTTATGGCATTAACAATGGAAGCATCTGCCATGGCCAGAGTACCTCTAGTAGGAACAGATAAAATTTATTAATAATCCTGAAGTGCTGATTGACGTAATAGAATATTAAATTCGGACATTTTATTCGGCAAGAAATTACACATAATTCTAGAAGTCTCCCGCACCTCAGAGTCCAAAAAATAGATATCTCTTCGCATCTATAGATAGCATGACACATGGATAAATTGTTTATCTAACATAAAATGCCAGATAAGGAATAATATTCTAGGAGAGTCTAGAGACATGTCATTAAGAAAAGAAATCAAAACACAGTTGGAAAACTCCGGTGTCGACTATTTACTAGCACAATTTGTAGATATACACGGTTCACCCAAGGTAAAAATGGTGCCAGTTGGTCATATAGACGACATTATAGACGATGGTGCCGGTTTCGCAGGAGCAGCTGTGCCTGGTATGGGACAGGGACCTCACTCCCACGATATGCTAGCCAGAATAGACCTCGATTCTTATACACCTTTACCTTGGAGGCAAGGTGTGGCCCGATTTGCTAGCGACTTATTTGTTGACGGCCAACCCCATATGTATTGCCCTCGTCAAAATTTAAAAAGAGTGCTTAACCAACTGAAAGACCAGGGCTTAATCTTTAACGTAGGTATCGAACCAGAACACTTTCTAGTAACAAAAAATGATGACGGTTCCATATCTGTATGGGATCCTAATGACATAGATAACTTAGATAAGCCATGCTACGATTTTAAGGGCATTTCTAACGTAATAGATTATCTCCAAGACATGATGAAGTCCATGGATGAACTTGGATGGGACTCATACCAATCTGATCACGAAGATGCCAACGGTCAATACGAAATAAATTTTGTTTATTCAGACGCATTAACTACTGCCGATCGTTACACATTCTTCAAGATGATGACGAGTCAATTCGCACAAAAATATGGTGCTATCGCAACACACATGGCCAAGCCATTTTCTGACAGGACAGGTAATGGCGGCCATATTCACTACCATCTAGCTGACGCTAAAACAGGTTTAAATATATTCGAAGATAACGATGATCCCCAAGAACTCGGTCTCTCTAAAGCCGCCTATCACTTTATCGGTGGGATATTGGCTCACGCCCCGGCTCTGTGCGCTATTAACTCTCCAACAGTGAATTGCTACAAGAGACTCCAAGTCGGATCGGGACTTTACGGATCACGCTCGGGTTTCACATGGACTCCTGCCTTTATTTCCTATGGCGATAATAATAGAACCCAAATGATTCGCACAGCTGGTCCTGGACACCTAGAGGATCGTACAATATCCTCCGCATGTAACCCCTACCTTATGATGGCAGCTTATGTAACAGCTGGCATGGACGGCATTAAAAATGAACTTCATCCAGGGGATGCCTACAGAGGTAACATGTATGAACTTGGATTAACTGAGATAGAACGTAGAGGAATTCGTCTACTACCCCAATCACTCAAAGAAGCCTTAAATGCATTGCGTGAAGATGAGGTTATTCACGACGCGCTGGGAGTTATTTACAACGAATTTATAGACCTCAAAGAAGCTGAGTGGCGAGAATATCACAGTCAGGTATCTCAATGGGAAATAGATCGTTACCTTACGATGTTTTAAGGAAAAATATGGCCTTTTTAATCAACTGTCCCAACTGTGGGTTTAGAGATGTTCAAGAATACCGTTTCGGAGGTGAAGTTCAGTTACGTCCGACTCCAGAGGAATCGCATGATTCATGGACTTCATTTCTATACGATCGATATAACAAAGCTGGAAACCAAAAAGAGTGGTGGTATCACAGATTGGGGTGTAGAAACTGGTTTATAGCTACTAGAAACACTAATAATAATGAGATAAATGACGTGTCCTGGCCTGATACAGATTTAAGTTAAAACAGTTTGAGTACATAATTAGAAGAATGGATAAACCAAATTCAATTAAAAGACTAGACAGTAAAGAATCCCAGATAATTGATTATTCTAAGGAAATCGTTTTCGAGTTTGATGGTATTCCAATCAAAGCTTACGAAGGGGATACCGTGGGTTCAGCATTAGCCGCGTCTGGGATAGATATGATCAGTCGCAGCTTTAAATATCATAGGCCGCGAGGGCTACTGTGTGTGTCGGGACGTTGCCCTAACTGTATGATGAATGTTGATGGAACTCCAAACGTAAGAATATGTACCGTACCTGCAAAAAATAGTATGGTCGTTCGACATCAGAACGCCTGGCCAAGCCTAAAAAATGACATTCTCAGAATACTCGATAAATTAGATAGATTCATGCCGGTGGGTTTCTACTACAAAATGCTTCACAGGCCAAAGATACTGTGGAAACTATCTGAGCCCATCATACGAAAGATAGCAGGTCTAGGCAAAATAAATATTGATTCCATCCCTCCCGATGAATACTTCAACGAACACAGAAGAGCAGATGTTGCAATTATTGGAGGAGGTCCTGCAGGTCTGAGCTCCGCTATATCAGCTGCGGAATTGGGAGTTTCAGTTACTCTTGTTGACGATCAACCAAATCTAGGCGGTCATCTTAGATTCGACTCATCACAGTATTCAAATATATCTGGGTCACAAAATGGGCTGGGTTTTGATATTCGTGCGTCCCTTGTTAAAAAAGCAAGGACATTCTCAAATATAACGTTTATGACAAATGCCACAGCATTTGCTTTTTACCAAGACAACCTAATTGGCATAATATCTGACAACTTACTTACGAAGCTACGAGCTCGATCTGTCATTATAGCAACAGGATCTTATGAAACACCTTTGACTTACCAAGGAAATGATAAGCCAGGCATAATGTTATGTACTGGAGTTCTTAGACTTCTTCATCTCTACGGCGTCAAACCCGGAACAAGAGCTGTAATTGCTACTACCACAGATCAGGGTTACCAAACCGCAAATGACTTGTTGAACTCAGGAGTAGATGTCGTCGCTTTGGCCGATACTAGCCCACAACCGTCACCCCGAACAGCGATGATGGAAGATCTGAAATCCAGAGGGGTTTCTATTCTCAATTCACACTCTTTAGTAAGAGCAGATGGAAAAACAAGAGTAACTGGGGTCGCTCTAAGAGAATTCCAAAATGGTAGTCCTGTGGGTACCGAAAAAACCTTTAAATGCGATACTGTCTGTATGTCAGGAGGCTTCCAACCAGCCTCCTTCCTGATCCAACAAACTGGTTCCCGTATGACCTACGATGACCAATTGGGAGAAAGTATCCCAAGTATTCTGCCAGACGGCCTATATGTAGCAGGCGATGTAACCGGTATACATAATTTAAATGCCAATATTATTCAGGGTCGATTGGCAGGTATGAAGGCGGCCACTTTAATTAACCATCCTCAACATTCTGACAGCAACGAACGGATCAGATCAGACAGGGAGGAATTAGAACGTCTAGAGAAAGATTATAAGCTTAACTTCAAACGATCAACTGGGTTATCTGCTTCTAGTACCAATAAAAAGGCCTTCGTATGCTATTGCGAGGATATCACATCAAAGGACTTATCGAACGCAATTGAAGAAGGATTTCAAGACATTCAAACTCTTAAGAGATACAGTACTGTGACGATGGGCCCTTGCCAAGGGAAAATGTGTCTGAAACCATTTACCGAGATAACAGCTCACCGTACCAAGAGTAGTTTAGAAGAGATCGGTGTCACTACCTCCCGTCCACCCTTAACCCCTATACCCCTCGGTGCTCTAGCAGGTCAGTTTCATATGCCCCTTAAAATTACTCCATTGCATCGAAAGCATCTGGATTTAGGAGCCCCTATTGTTGAAGCAGGTTCTTGGCAAAGAGCCTATAGCTATGGATCACCTTTGGATGAAGTTAGAGCAGTTAGAAATGGGGTAGGGATTATAGATGTCAGTACTCTCGGTAAATTAGAAGTTAAAGGCAGTGACGCTGCTGTTTTAATGGACAAAGTTTACACACAGACTTTTTCTAACTTGAGGGTAGGTCGTATCAGGTATGGGGTGCTGTGTACTGACAATGGAACGATCCTAGACGATGGTACAGTGATGAGAAAATCTGACACGCATTTTTTTGTGACAACCACAACGGGTAATGTGGAATTAATACAAGAGTGGTTTAAGTGGTGGATGGCGGGCTCAGGACTATGCGCTCATATTACTAATGTAACCTCCTCATACGCTGCAATCAATGTAGCCGGACCAAAGGCAAGAGAAACCTTAACTAAAATTACTCAATTGAATTTAGATCCGAAATCCTTTCGATATATGAGGTCTAAAGAGGGTCTCGTAGCAAATATACCTACGCTTTTACTCCGTATAGGGTTTGTAGGGGAAACGGGCTGGGAGCTCCACTTTCCTGCCGAATATGCTGAATATATGTGGGATCAGTTAATGATGGCGGGAGAGGAATATAATATCACTCCATTTGGCTTAGAAGCCCAACGGATTCTCCGTCTAGAAAAAGGTCACGTAATTGTTAACCAAGACACTGATGCAGTAACAAACCCCCTTGAAAGCAACTTATCTTGGGCCGTTAATTTTGATAAGAAGGACTTTATTGGTCGGAACGGGCTGCTCGGAATAAGAGATAGAGGGCTTAAAAATCAATTAGTAGGATTTATAGTAGACGGAGGAAACGTGCCCAAGGATGGGAATCCCATAGTGACCGATGATGGTAAACCAATGGGGCGTGTAACCAGTTCACGTTATAGTCCAACAATTAACAGAGGTTTCGGGCTTGCGTGGGTGCCAATAGATCAAGCCCAACAGGATAAGCAAATAAATATTTTAGTCAATGATAGCCCGGTTAAGGCCAAGGTAACTCTAAAACCTATCTACGACCCTGAAGGAAAACGATTAAGAGAATAAGATGGTTGACTTTATTCCGATAAGATTGGGTGCAATGCACCACACACATATACGTAGCGGAGCAACATTTGTCGAGAAGGATGGCTGGCAACAACCGGCTTTTTACGACTCATTGGAGAACGAGCTGTCTACATTACATCATTCAGTCGGGATTTGTGACATTAGTCCCACCGGTAAACTCCTCATGCAAGGAAACGAAGTTAAATCCTGGCTATCCAAAACATCTTTGAGAATAGAACCTCCTTCTATAGGAAATATAACCCAATTCAAGGCCACTAACGAACCAGTCTCAGAGTCAATCGGTTCTTGTTGTATCTTAACTGAGGATGAATTGTTACTTTTGGCACCTCCTTCTTGCTCGGCACAAATATTAACATCTCTTGAGGAGCCAATGAATCAATGTACGCACATAGTGGATGTAACATCCGGTCTGTCAGGTATTAAAATCATCGGTCCCAATGCTCAGTCATTACTATCGACTGTTACAGATTTCGATTTAACTGAAGAACGTTTTATTAATATGTCCTGCGCCCAGGTAAACTTATTGGGGATTCACAATATTCTGCTGCGAGTAGATATAGGTAATATACGTGGTTATGAAATATACTTCGCTAGAGAGTTTGGGCAATACATTTGGGAATCCCTTGAAAGATACGGTAAACCAACTGACGTTAAGCCGGTAGGTATAGATTCTCTAACCCGTTTAAAAAGAGAACAACTCACTTAGGCAAAGTCTCACAATAGGAGTTGATTTAAGATTTGTTTAATTTCGCAAAGATAATTAGACCTAGTGGCCAAATGTGGAAAAAGACCACGTTAAAAGGCAATTATGATGTCGTAATAATCGGTGGAGGTGTACATGGATTATCGACAGCTTACTATTTAAGTAAACTTGGTGTTTCAAATATTGCAGTCTTGGACAAAGGATATTTAGGTGGTGGAGCAAGCGCAAGGACAACTGCAATAATTCGTGCCAACTATCTGACATCCGAAGGCATTCCATTCTTTCGTGAAAGCCTCAAATTATATGAGAATCTTTCTCGGGAGCTCAACTACAACATTCTTTTCAGCCAAATGGGGCGCCTTGACTTGGGACACAGTGACTCTTCTGTTTTTGGTCTACGTATGAGAGCGGATTTTAATAGAATTCATGGAGTCAACAGTAGTCTCATTGAGCCAAAAGAAATACATAAAATGATCCCAGCTTTAGATTTAAGAGAGGGTAAACCCCTTCCCGTTATGGCTGCGCTTTATCATCCACCTGGAGGAGTAGTCAGACATGACGCAGTTGTATGGGGTTATGGTAGCGCCGCCCATAACTTGGGTGTCGAGCTTCATCCATTTACCGAGGTGACTCGTATAGATCAACATAATAAATCTATAATCGGAGTTGAAACAACTAGAGGTTACATTAAAACTAACACTATTTTAAGCGCCACAGCTGGATGGACCTCAACTATCGGAGCCATGCTTGACCTTAAATTACCAATCATTACTCATCCTCTACAAGCTTTTGTTACAGAACCTCTGAAACCTTTCATGGACATAAGCATTTCATCAGCCAACATGCACGTATATGTTTATCAAACCGATAGGGGAGAAGTAGTTATTGGAGGAGGTGTAGACCCGTACCCTACGTATAGTCAAAGGTCTACTTTGCACACCCTTGAAGAACTAGCAACACACGCCCTAGAGCTTATCCCAAGTTTAAAAAATGTCAAAGTCCTTCGACAATGGGCTGGATTGTGTGATATGAGCCCAGATTATGCTCCAATTATGGGAAAAGTGGACGATATAAATGGTTTTCTGTTAACGGCTGGTTGGGGTACATGGGGATTCAAAGCCGCACCCATCGCAGGAAAATGTATGGCTGAATTAATCGCTACTGGTAAGACGCCAGATTTAATTAGCCCTTTTGCCCTTTCAAGATTTAGAGAAGGCAAACTGGTAAATGAAAGAGCAGCGGCACCAGCTGCTGCGATACATTAGCCGTAATTCTGCTTAACACACTATGACAGACTTCTTATTACTAAGATGGAGACGGAACTAAGTATTTCCTCGGTATTTCGGCCCCCGCTGTGTACTGTAGCCTACCTATACGTACCATTTGATAAACGTTTATTCGGAAATCTGGATTGATACAGACATGCATATAAGCGTCTCTTTCAGACACTCCGTATTCTGTAACCATCCATTCCATCAGATTTACTATTGCAGTTTCTACCGCATCTTCTAGGGGTCTGAAGGAATATAGTGAAACTATACTTTCCTGCTTTTCTAACCTGACAAAAGGTATATTTTTATTCTTTATTACCCTGCAACTTAAAGTAACCTCAGACCTTGTTTCGTCGGCTCCACCATAAAATTCAGTATCGCCTTGACTTCCATGTACGTCACCAACGTAAAGTAAGCCTCCGTCATGATAGCAATTAATATAACATTTCGTGCCCTTTTTGATGTCACGCACATCGATGTTTCCACCCCATGGTCCCTGTCCGACCGAAGTTGTTTCCACTTCTCTATCGGGAGCAACACCGATGGTACCTATCATTGGTTGAAGATCCCAACTCACATTCTTATTAAGGATTCCCTTACCATCTTTCATAGTTCCGCTCGGTCCTGGTATGTGCTTTATTATATGAATAAACGGTCCGCGAATAGACTTCCACTTATATGAATCACCTAGTGGTCCTGCTCCATCTAAATAGCCGGTATATCCTTGATCATCCACTATTATCTCTTCAATAGAAATTTCTAATAAATCCCCTCGTTTTGCTCCTTCTATATAAACAGGACCCCCAACCGGATTCCCCTTAGACGGTTCATATTGTTTTGTCGGCAAAGATCTCCATTCTGACGCAATTTCAGATGTGCGTATCAATCCAGATCCGGCATCTTCCGTTTCGATGACAAATTTTTCCCCTTGCTTCACTTTCAATTTCGGTTCGTGATTATGATTAAATTCATATTCCATTGCTTCATGTCTTAATATACGTTGCATGATTCGCCTCTCAGGTCAAATTATCTAGATATCTTCACTACCTTAAGTGTTAGGCTATTCCCGTCCTAAAAGCAAGGGTGTTACTATGTCTGCACAGCCGGGCACTATCCTACTGAGACAATCCTAACTCTCCTAATATTCTGTGAATGTAACTGTCGATAGGCATACTATACGAATTGGCCTAATCATAGGCCGTAAGCGATAATAGACCAAATGCACAAGTTAAATGTTATGTGTAATCAGCTAAATCTTTTTTAGGATCAAAGAGGAACTTGCCCCAGTATGCTGAGTAAAACAAGTGAATAGCATCCTGCCATACTGTATAGGCATCACTGTTATCGTAAGTAGCTTCTATCCCTTGCATTCGGAGGTTTACGTTTTCTAAAATATGATCCTTAAATTCACCGAATCGTGAGTAGCTGCGAGACCCTATACTGCTTAATATATCAACCGTGTGCATATGCGCCATATTTCCATCGTCCGAAGAATATAGATTTATGAGGTGATCGATCGTTTTTGTGAAATCTGGTACTACTACTATCCCGTTGGATTTACGATACCCAATCACACTATGAGGAGGATTTCCAGATGTGAAATAAGAACTGATTATCTCTAAGTAAAAATCGTGTAGATCAAGGTAGTCTCTGTTTATAATTGAATTATTACTATGCATTATTATACCTTCATCTACCAATGTTATCTTTTTATGTAACGGATCAAAGAAAACATTGTGTGGACCAAAATCCATCGGTACAAGCCCGGCATTCCAAATTGACTCTGCTGTATCTAATAATTGCAGTATTATACTTAGATAAGCTTCTTTTGCAGTATTTCGCATAGGGTGTAGTACGAATAGGTTTTGTGGGAGACAAACCGGTAACCCTTTCACTTGATCTAGTACACCACCTACGAGGGGAATGCCTCTGGCCCTCTTCTCCACTAGAACTGTATAACTTTCCTTGAGCGAGTCTCCAAAATAGACATCGTGGTTTTTTTGTTGTGTATAGCCAATTACCTTTGAAACGTTACTAATACGATTACATGAGTCCAATTTGAGAGCAATACCTCGCCTCAAATTATCTTCCATGAGTCTGTGTTCGCCTCGCCCAACTATAGCAGGATGAATCCTTTTTAGAACAACCTCTTCGCTACTATCTAAATCTCTAGCTAAAAATACCTGAAATTCAGATCCTTCGCCTAAAAGACCTAGGATTCGAAAGTTTTCTAATTCAATAGTAGCCACCGTATTAATTTACCAGATCGATTAATGGAAGAAATTATCTGCGTTAAGGGCATTCATTAATGTTACTTTTGTGCATATATACATCTTTAGAACACCTCTATCCTCTTAAAAGCTTCTGCATACTGCACTCCAATTCTCTTACCTATCTCCTCATAACGTGTTCTGGCTCTTATTTCACGAAGCTCCCATCCTTGACCAACTTGGCTATAATGGCATTGCAACGCATCTAATTTGATCTCAAAGGTGTCAGTAACATCAAGGAAGGTGTCAGGGTCTTCTGAACCCCATAGATATACCTCCCTCACCTTGTGGGGTTGTAATCCCTCTTTCAAATGTTCCGGATAGGCTAAATGATCACGTGAAAATGGAAACACCGCATCCAATGTCACCCTACCTGTCATGTAATGATCTCTGTGCCTGATATATCTCCTCACGGGATCAACAGTTACCACGGTTTCAGGGGTATATATGCGAATTTGTCTTACCAATTTCTCTCTGAATTCGCTAGTGTCTTCCAAACCCTGGTCAGGGTAACGAAGAAATATAACCTCTGAAATCCCCGCGACTTTTGCAGCTTTCCTCTGTTCGTTTTCTCTAATTTCTGCTAATTTTTCAGGATCTATATTTTGATCGCTCGCACCTTTGTTTCCATTAGTACACACAACTAGAATCACTTTACGGCCTTGCTTGGACCACTGGGCAATCACTGCTCCAGCGCCAGATTCAGCGTCGTCCGGATGAGGGCTCACTACCAGTACCGGTGTGTTCTTTTTTTGAATATCATCAGCACTCTCAGATATTGGATAGGGTGTAGTAGCAGATTCAGGTGTTAATTTTTCGTGCTCTTCTTGGTCTCTTTGATTCATCGGGCGCCTCCGTTTTTATTAGTCACCACAGGATAAACAAATTACTTCTTAAAGGCTGGCATCACATCCTGAGCAAACCACTCTAATTGTTCAACAATTACACTCTGTGGCATCCCTACAGAATTTCCTATGTTGACCTGGTTTAGGCCTGGATACCGTTCTTGAATATCCATCAGTTGTTCAACAATCAAATCTGGGGGACCACACAACCAGGCAACATCATCAACTGCATCCTCGATCGTAGGTAGATCTGCGGTTATAGCCTTACGGGGATCAGTCAAAGATTCTAATTGGTCGTCTGAAAGTTTGACAAATCCTAAAGGACCAAACATCTTCATATGCTCCTGAAAATACTTTCTTGCTTCATTAATCGCCTTCTCTCTCGTTTCACCAAGAAAACAAGAAAATCCTATAATCAGATCTTCTCCTAATTCGGCTTCACGACCATTTATAGAAATCGCATCTCTCCATCGGTGTATAACTTTTTCAGCGGCACCACCGACTGCAGCTCCACCGCCTATTATACCTTTGATCCCATGTTTAACCATAAAGTCTAAACCCCTCTGATTATCACTAACTATAGGTTGCCAACATTCCACTGGTAGGTTAACTGGTCTAGGTACTAATGTTATTTTCTCCAATTCGTATCCACGGTAGGGTACCTGGGCCGGGATATTATAATAGTTTCCTCTATGGGAGAAAGATTCCTCGTTAAAAGCCTTGAAAATAATATCGACCTGCTCCTCAAACATATCCCTATTGGCATCCGCATCTAACATAGGAGCACCAAATACTTCGACTTCTCGAGTATGGTATCCTCTTCCTACCCCAAAGATTACTCTCCCACCGGTGAGTATGTCGGCGGTTGCGTAATCCTCCGCTAACCGCAAGGGATGCCACATGGGTGTAACATTGAAGCCACAGCCCACCTTAATTTTGGAAGTTACATGCGCCAAATGGACAGCTAGCTGTAATATATTTGGAATACATTCGTAGCCTTCATGTTGGAAATGATGCTCCGCCATCCAGAAATCATCAAACCCCAATCTATCCATTGTTTGAGCCATAACTTCGGCCTTCTGGAAAACTGTGGCAAGATATTCGTTAGAATACCTTCTGTCGTTAGCTGGAGTTCCTTCTAATCCAATGCTATCCATGTCAACGTGCCCGGCAAACAAGCTGCCAAATTTTTTGATCATAACCCTAAACCTCTTTCTGTATTTAAGTTTGCAGATATTGTAGTCCAGTGATGCAAAGTGTCAAGTATAAGAAGTGCGCCAGTATTGTACCGGTGAGTCTCTGATATAATCAGAACTCAAACCAAACCTAAATAGTCAAAGGAGTACTTCACACTATGTCTCTTGATAGCCAATACATATTCTCTGCAAACATGGACGTGGAACAAGGTAAAGAAGATCTGTTTAACGAAGTGTACGATACAGAGCATGTACCATTACTTAAGCAAGTACCCGGAGTGATTTCAATAGCCAGGTTTAAAACACAGGAATTAACTATGACATTAGGAGGCGAAACTCATACCGTCATAGTAGAAGGAGAACCTAAATACAGCGCAATTTACGAAATCGAATCTCCAGAAGTGCTCTCAAGTAAAGAATGGGGCCTGGCAGTTGAAAAGGGTAGATGGCCAGAGCAAGTTAGACCATACACAACCAACAGACGCCATATCCTGAGAAAACGTATATATCCAACAGGGTGAGCGATCTGCGCACTAGAGATAAATTGAAATTCTTTATACACCTGTTTCGGATATCAGACTACAAATGGGTGGCATTTGTGGTAATTGCTATCGGCATGTTTAGCACCCTAGTAGACCAAACAAGCCTGAATTTGGCATTACCCAGAATTGCTGACTATTTCGATGCGAGTATACCCACTGTACAGTGGATAAATCTAGGTTATGTACTAATCATAGGGACATTGCTTCTTCCATTTGGTCGAATGTCAGATATTGTAGGTAGGAAGAAGATTTATGTCACGGGATTTATAGTATTCACATTGGGTGCTGTGCTCGCAGGATCAGCACCTTCGCTACTTATCGTAATTTTGTTCAAACTGTTCCAAGGAATTGGAGCTGCTATGATACAAGCAAATGCGATGGCTATACTGACTTCCGCTTTCCCTTCAAACGAGCGTGGCAAAGCTATAGGCCTATTCACCATGATAGTCGGTTTAGGCGCTATTGTAGGGCCTATAGTGGGGGGAACCTTAGTAGGTATTTTTGGTTGGCGCTCCGTATTTTTTATGGGTTTTCCAGTGGGTATCGTTTCAGTGCTCTCTGCCTTATTAATCTTACGCCCAGACACAAATGACTATGATGAGACAGATGAAACGGCGATTTCAAAAATTTTACGATTTGACTGGATTGGTGCAGCCCTATCAGCGACCGCTCTTGCAATTTTTCTGCTACTCATGACTAACGCATACCTACTTGGATGGCTATCTGTAACAGTTATACTTGGACTAGTGATTGTCTGTGTATTAGCCATAACTTTCATATGGTGGGAAAAACGTACATTGGAACCGATATTAGTAATAGAGTTGTTCAAGAATGGAACATTCTCACTGGGAATTCTAGTGGGACTATTCTGTTATATGATTGGCACCTCCATATATTATTTAATGCCGTTTTATATTCAGGACATTCTGAATTATTCCCCACAACACGCTGGGTTAATCATCACACCCGTAGCTCTTTTTTATGGGCTAAGCGGGCCTATAGCCGGACGCCTATCTGATATATATGGATGGCAAAGATTTGCAATAGCCGGGTTAATTATTCTTTTGGCATCACTAATTATTTTTGTTCAGCTATCTCCATCAACTCCAGTAGGATTGGTTATTTTTGGGCTTATTGCACAAGGAATAGGCATGGGCACATTCACGTCTCCAAACATAAGTTCCGTGTTGAGCGTGGTAAATCGTAAAAGTTATGGCATCGTAACCGCCCTTTTAAACTTAATTAGGAACACAGGTACGCTGATGGGTCTCGGTCTAGCCACTACTATTTTCACATCTGTAATGGTATCTGCTGGATTCGAACCAAGCCTGGAAGCTGTTCGTTCATCGGGAGCAAGTTATGAATTAAAGTCTGCGTTCACCAATGGATTGCGTGTAGTCTATGTAATTATGTCTGGAATTACTATAGTCTGTCTCATACTAACAATCACCCAAGGCAGACTACAGAAAAATGGACAACAAATACAGTAAATATGCTTATTAGAGTAGGAGAACTCCGAATATAAATGTCCATCCTTTCACAATATCGGACAGACATAGTAAACAGCATTTATTACAAGTGGTGGGTCTACAGTGCCGTCGCACTTCCTATATTCCTTACAGTAATGGATCAGACTGCCATCAACATAGCACTACCAGGTATCGCTAACCATTTTGAAGCCAATCTTCCTACTGTTCAGTGGATCACGCTTAGTTATGTGTTAAGTACTAGTGCCATGGTAATGCCTTTAGGTAGGTTATCAGACATCCTAGGACGGAAACTAGTTGTTTTAACAGGCCTGTTGATTTTTATATTTGCCGCTGCACTTGGTGGCATTGCTCAAGGGTTCATACTAATCATAATAGCTAAAACTATACAAGGGAGTGGAGCGGCAGCAATTCAAGCAAATGGATTTGCAACAATAATAGAGGCTTTTCCGGAAAAAGAACGTGGTAAAGCTATGGGCATGTATATGACAATAATCGGAGTTGGTTCTATCAGTGGTCCCATAATTGGAGGTCTATTGATAAGCCATTTAGGCTGGAGGTCTGTTTTCTTTACAGCTATACCGTTCGGAATAATCAGTCTAATCGCTATATCACTGGTGCTACAAGGACAAAGTTATCATATTCGTAAGCAAAGGCGAGGCTTAACGTTCGACTGGGTGGGGGCAGCGCTTTCATCATCTGCCACGATATGTGTACTCCTAATAATCACGAACGCATATAAATTAGGATGGAATTCCTCATACGTTATTTTAGGGCTAATCACATCTGTGATTTTGATTTCTTCTTTCGTCTGGTGGGAACTGAAGAATGACGATCCAATGTTGGATCTCAGATTATTCAAAAGCAGGGTTTTTTCCCTCGGTGTTTCCGCTAGGTTTTTCTCATTTTTAGGAGGATCGTCGGTATTTTTCCTGATGCCATTTTATCTCATCCAGGTGGTGGATTATCCAGCCAACAAAGCAGCCCTGTTAATGATACCGGGTTCTCTCTGTATGGCCGTAGTTGGTCCCATTTGTGGAAGACTATCCGACAGAATTGGAACGAAATGGCTCAACGTTCTAGGAATGGCTCTGTCATTTACAGCAATGATTACATTTTCTCAATTGTCCGTCGAGTCTAGTCCATTGCATATAATTACTGGAATGGTATTATCCGGGTCAGGAATGGGTATGTTCAATTCAACAAATACCACTTCCATTATGAGCGCGGTAGATAATCCAAGATTCGGCATCGTCTCCGGATTTCTAAATCTTGCCAGAACTTCCGCTAATCTAGTCGGAGTGGCTTTAGCAACATCGGTGGTAACTATAACCATGAGTTCATATGGATATGAACCTACCCTCTCCATGCAAAGCGAAAAGGCGGCAGCCGCTGTAGAATTAGCTTTCGTCTCTGCAGTCAATTTAGCGTTTTTTGCGGCATCTGGATACGCTTTAATATCATTGATACTTTCTTTGATAAGAACACAAAACAGGGTTTCCTAAAATAGATTAGTCCCGTATAGATAATCCATCATTGTGAGCTGATCTGTCTCTGTCCCAAAAGACACTTATCACTTTATAGGCCTCTGCGTGCCCTAGTATAACTACGAATTAACGCTTCTGCCTCCGTATTATCATGCCCCGGAAATGACACAACCAATTCTCCTGAACTTGGTATCAGAAAAATGATCGTTGTATGGGGTTTGATACGAGCCCAACTGTTAACTATAAAATGAACACCAACTAAAATAGTCACGGCGCCAGATAGAAAGGCAACCATCTCGAGAAATGAGGGTAGAAATGAAAGTATATCCAACCCCAGTAAATAAGACAGGAACAGCATGCCCAACCCTACAACACCAGATCTTAAGCCTAACGGAAGGCGACTCTCACGACCACCATTTATTTTCTGAAAAGTCGTTATCTCTTTTAGATTCGCTTCCTTCAAAGTCTTTCTTCTTGCTTTTCCTGTGGACCTGTCAATTAAACGTCTGTCTGTTAATACGACGAGTTCATTTTCTAGGATGATCCTTTCCCCTTCCATTGTGGTAAACTCGTTCATTTGCATAAATACTCCACTCCAAAAATAATTTCTATTATATTGTATTAATTCTAACTTTTCTCGTCATAAGTTAGAATTAATACAATATCAAGAAGGATAGCAAGTGTTTACTCACTTGTTATCCTAGTTGCACTCCAAATAACATATATCGTACATTCAGAACAGAAACCCTTGACGGATATACTAAAAGTGACTATAATTTGTGGTCGGCACTGTAGATTCTTACGAAAGTCTTAGGTGCCCAATCTATTCGACTTTAACGGCCATACGACATTTAGAGTTTTAAGTTGGCCTTACCGAGTTTCTTGCACCTTTACAACTGAATCCTGTCATTAGAATAATAAGTAGTAGAAATTCTTAATGAATGATCCTTAATGTGGGTCAAGTTATTAAGGGTCTTCGGTGGATGCCTTGGGGCCAAGGGCCTAAGAAGGGCGTGGCAAGACTGCGAAAAGCCTCGGTGAGCTGTTTAGCAAGCTT
>CAYSLK010000011.1:0-3837 GCA_964431885.1 uncultured Dehalococcoidia bacterium
TTATCTGGACCCAAGGGATCGACTCGAGCAGGGCAGTAATTGTAAAGAAGGTATGTTCCCAAACCAATGCCACCTATAAACTGGCGTAAAACATGATGTGGTATTGGGTCAGTTCTAACAATTCGAGAAGTAAGATCTACCACCATGGCTTGTCCATGATAACCAAACATTAATAGATTTACCCTCCAGCCTGATTCGAAAAAAGAAGAAGCCTGTCATCTGGTTCTAACTGAACTCTTTCATTTTGAAGAAATGATAAGCCGTTCAAATTAAAAATATAGCTCTCCTGTAATTCTTGTCTATTGGTTTTTATTACTTGATCAATTAACTCGGGGCAGCGTTTTGCTAAACTATAAACTATATCCTCTATGTTGTGATGCGATGGTATGTCTAGGCGTACCTCGTTTACACCCGTAAGCAATCTTGGACTGCCAAAGAATTCTACTAATATTGCTGTCATGGTTAGCTTAGACTTTCTTATAATAAATAACTTTACTGCTGTACTCTGGTAGCTATCATTTTTAAAGCTTTATCAAGATCTTTTTGGGAGTTGATGTTGAAAAAACTCAGATGGTTAGGATCGAATTCATTAACCTGCTCCTCTGAGAATAAATGCACTTTAATGTCACTGAAAAATCCATCAATTTTAAGTTCATCTGTTTCGATCTTTTGAAGTATGAATGGTAAACAATTCTTAGAGTAGATGGCATGTGTAGGTTCTGGATACTGGTTTAGAATTGGAACAATAGCGTCAGTCCCACCGCGGAAGGAAAGCATATTTCTCAGAAGATCGACATTTAGAAATGGCATATCACATGCCACAACTATATTCCAATCATGATTCGAGGCCAATACTCCTGTGTAAATGCCGCCTAATGAGCCTTTGCTGGGGTAAATATCTATAGCCGTTTTGACGTGGTTTGGCAGACACAAAGATAGAGCTCTTTCTTCACTATTTACCACCACTATTACTTCGTTGGTTAGGAGAGATAGTCTGTCGATGGCTCTCTCAATGAGGGTTTGCCCCTCTATTTCCTCTATGGCTTTGTCTCGTCCTAGACGGCGACTCATGCCGCCAGCTAGTATGATTCCTGAAACCTTAGTCAGCATGCTCCTATTCCTTGTTTGGCAAGCCTATCATATTTTGAGGTCAGCTGCCATGAAATTCTGAGATTACCTTTCCTGTTAAGGCCGTTGTGTATCCGCCTAAAGCTTCTATTTCCTTCTTAAATTCTTTACTACGAATTAAATTTAACAAAGGTTTCAATAGGTGACTTTCGTAAAAAACTTCTGGAATCACAAGATCATATTGCTCGCTCAATAGGGGAACGAAATCTAGGCCGACTGCTTTCGCCGCAGATTGAATTCCTAAACCAACATCGACTCTTCCTCCATTCACTGCGGCCGCCACTGCCAGATGAGTATAACACTCGCGGGTATATCCTCTAATTGCGTCTTTTGTAATGCCAAGGCCTTTCAATTTATAATCAAGTAAAATTCTCGTTCCAGATCCCCTTTGCCTGTTGATGAATGTTACATGACTACTAGTAAGATCCTCAAGTGATTTAATTGATTTTGGATTACCTTTAGGGACCATCAATCCTTGTGTGCGATGAACCAAATTCATTACAATAACATTTCTATTTTTAATATAACGTTTGATGAATGGAAGGTTGTACTCACCTGTGTCCTCATCTAAGAGATGAGTTCCTGATATATGTGCTTCATCATTGTTCAAAGCGGTGAGACCACCGAGGCTTCCAACGTTTGATGACGATAGGCCTACACCTGTATTGTTACGGCGTAATTTATTGGACATCAGATCTATAGTGAGATCGTGACTACCTATGACTACTATTGTATTGTTTATGTCTTCTAAAGGTCTGAGAAGTTCTACTTCAATTTCAGAACCACGATCCAATCCTTCTGAGAATCTTGGGATTTTACACAGACCGTCGGCTTGTACTAGGGACATTATTACACCTGCTCCACGTTGGACAGGTGTAGCTATCATTTTAGTGCCGACTCGACCTAGTCGTACTCTGACAGTCTCGTCTTCACCTATAGGTGATAGAATTTTTCTCGTAATTGTTGCCTTTGTACTTATACGTTCCGGTGATTTTACACCGAGCATGGTCTCCATCAGAGGCTTTAAAAATATCTCGCAAGTCAATACTGCTGAGACAGCATAACCTGGAATACCTAAGACAGGTTTGCCACGTATGGTTCCTAATACCACAGGATGACCTGGTCTTACAGCGACTCCGTGGACAATGAGCTCTCCAAGTTCTTCAACGATTTGTGCGGTGAAATCGGCCGACCCGGCTGATGAACCCGCATTTATGACTACGACATCAAATTTGTCGACTGCCTGCAGAATAGTATGCTTGAGTTGATTGTAGTCATCAGGGATTGCTTCTAATCTTGAGGCATCACCTCCCCAATTATCGATAAGACCCGTAAGTATAAGAGAGTTGAATTCGACGATATGCCCAGGTTCTAGGCTGGTGCCAGGTTCGACTAATTCGGTTCCCGTAGGAATAACTATTATGTTGGGTTTAACCCTAACGTTTAGTGTAGTAAGTCCGGCTGCGGCACATGCACCTATGTCGACAGGACGCAATTTGTGGTTTTCAGTGAGGATCATTTCTGTTGCTGCAATATCCTCACCCAAAGGTCTAACATGTTGATATGGTGGCGCTGGAGACTGAATTGAAATCAATGAACAATTAATTTCTTGAACCACCTCTACCATAATAACTGCATCAAAATCTAGTGGCATAGGATCACCAGTGTCCACCCAAATTGCTTCGGTGCCTAGTTTTAATACAATCGGCGAAGTTTCACTAGCTCCAAAAGTGGACTTAGATTTAACTGCAACCCCGTCCATTGCGGCCGCGTCATAGTTAGGGGAAGAGATCTTCGCCCAGATTGGTTCAGAAGTTATTCTATCCTTTGCAAACTCTAACCGCACCAATTCTGATTTCCCTAGCTTACCGGCATTTGTATTTGTAAGAGCATTATTGTATTTAGAAATAGCGTCATTTAGAGGGATATCGTTAAGATAGTATCTTCTGTTCTGTTTAGATTCACTCATGGTATAGTCCTCAAATATTACCAAGGAAAACATGTTTGGTTTCGTCGCTGTGGGTTTCTTTTTTTTGATAAAAGTTTGCTGACAAGCGCTACTTGTACAGTCGCAGAGTGATCTCTTCACCGGCATAGAGACCACTTTTATCTAAGGGAACCTTTAAAATTCCATCCGATCGTACTAGGGTATGGATAAGGTTCGACTTACCAAATATAGGTTTAGCACATAATTCCCCTTCTATAGTCACTAATTTGATTTGAACGTAGTCTTCGCGCCCGGGTGCGGAAGCAATGTTTTGCAATAATCTTGCAGTTGTAGTTGGACGGCAAAATGGTTGACTACAACCGCTGAGCACTTGGATTGTTGGTCTTACTACTAGGTCGAAGGCTACCATGGCTGATACCGGATTCCCAGGAAGCCCGAATATGGGCTTGGAATCAATCAGTCCTATTATTGTGGGCTTTCCTGGTTTAATCGAAATACCGTGGGTTAAAACACCTGGAGCACCAAGTTTGGATATTACATCAGATGTGAGGTCTCTACTGCTAACAGAACTCCCCGCCGAAAAAACCACAATATCCCCGGAATCCATTCCTGTTAAGGCGGCCGATCGTTGCGCATTATAATCGTCCTTTATTGTTGGAGACATTATTGGGATACCTCCGCATTCGATTACAAGAGAATAAATGGTGTAGGTGTTTATATCACGTATCTGACCTGGTTTTGGTTTTATGTGAGGAGAAACC
>CAYSLK010000012.1:0-53439 GCA_964431885.1 uncultured Dehalococcoidia bacterium
CTCCGAAGAAACACTAAGTTTCCTTTATGTTCAGAAACAGCCACATTGTAATTGACTATCCTCGGTAATACCTCAGCCAGTTCGGTTAGTTCATGATAATGTGTGGCAAATAACGTCTTGCAACCTAACCTAGGGTGATTATGAATGTATTCAGCAACTGATCTGGCTATAGCAAGGCCGTCATATGTACTTGTACCTCTGCCTATTTCATCGAGAACAATCAGAGAGTTTTCCGTGGCATGATTTAAAATACCAGCTGTCTCTATCATTTCCACCATGAAAGTTGATTGTCCTGTCGTAAGATCGTCCTGTAGACCAACACGAGTGAAAATCCTGTCTACTATACCTATAGACGCTGATTCAGCTGGTACAAAACTACCGATTTGAGACAGGAGAACTATCAATGCGACTTGGCGTATATACGTAGACTTCCCCGCCATATTGGGCCCAGTCAAGATAACAATCTGTTCATTCCGATTAGAAAGTCGAGTGTCATTTGGAACAAAAGAACTCCCATCCAGAACTCGCTCCACTACAGGGTGCCGCCCTTGGTTAATTATCAGATTTTCATCATCATTTACTTCAGGACGAACATATTCATATCTAGAAGCAGCAAATGCCAACGAACATGAACCGTCAATATGAGCTATAGCCTGTGCTGTATCCATAACGGCAGTGGACATATCTCCTAACTGCTGGCAAATCTGCCGAAACAGCCTATGCTCTACATCTGATATTCGACCCTGTGCATCTAAGATTTGCGATTCGTACTCCTTCATTTCTGGAGTTATATATCTCTCACCACCGACAAGCGTTTGCCGGCGTATATACTCCTCAGGGACATTGTGAAGATTCGATTTACTAATCTCAATATAGTATCCAAAAACTTTGTTATAACCAACTTTCAAATTCTTTATTTCAGTTCTCTGGCGTTCCTTCTTTTCCAAACTCGCTATATAATCTTGTGCTTTTCGTGAAGAATTTCTTATGGAATCGAGTTCCGGTGAAAAGTTTGGCTTAATAACTGTACCTTCTCCAACTATAGCAGATGGGTCATCATTAATTGAGTTCCTAACTAGAAGGACAATTTCTTTATTATCTCGAATATTTTTATAGAGCCAAGACACGTTTTTATAATCTTCACCATCTTTTAGGACAGACTTCAATTGAGGAGCCATCTCAAGACTACTTGCCAACGATAACAAATCTCTCGGATTGGCAGTATGTCCACGGACCTTATTAATCAATCTTTCCAAATCAGCTACATTTTCTAGTATGGAAAATGTCCTGTCACGGCGGAGTGAACTATTATAAAACCATTGAACAGCATCCAATCTTTTATTGATATCTTTAACATTCAATAACGGTTGACCCAGCCAACGTCTAAGCAATCGACCGCCCATTGAAGTTTTCGTATTATCAAGCATCGAGAGAAGAGATGATTTTGATGTGCCCCACCGTCCGGCTTCGAAAAGTTCCAGATTATTTATAGTCTGCTGATCCAGCTGCATATAATACTCCATAGAGTCCGTATGCAGGTTAGTCAACTGAGTAACTGAACGCTTCTGTGTTCTAGATAGATAATCTATAATACCGCCAGCAGCACTGATCGCTAAAGGTAACCTCTCACATCCATATGATTCTAGTGATGAAACTCCGAAATGACGTAAAAGTGTTTCGGTTGTCCATTCTAAATTAAATGTTTCCGGTTCTATCATGGTAATGTTACCAATGTTATATTGGAGTAGGTTTTGGCATTCCTCCGTCACTAATAATTCAGAGGGCGCTAAACGACTTAATTCGATACCCACCCGGGGCAAAGGTAACTGACAGGTTGTAAACTGACTAGTGGTGATGTCAACGTAAGCCAAGCCAGCAAAATCGTCTCTAATGACAACTGCTGCAAGATAATTGTTAGTTTTTTTATCCAACAACGACTCTTCTACAATAGTGCCAGGAGTGACCACTCGCACGACTTCTCTATCCACAATACCCTTTGATGTTGCTGGATCACTTGTTTGTTCACATATTGCGACCTTATGACCATTTCTTATCAAGCGAGCTAAATATCCTTCTAACGAGTGATAGGGGATTCCTGCCAATGGTACTCTATGTCCAGCACCAAACTCTCGAGATGTGAGTGCTATTTCAAGTTCTCTCGAAATTAACTTCGCATCGTCATCGAAGGTCTCGTAAAAGTCCCCCATACGAAACAGGAGAATATCGCCCTGATATTCTTTTTTTATTCGCAAATATTGTCTTCTAGCTGGAGTTGTCATTCTATCATTTTCTTTGTATTCTGTGATGAATTCTCTCAGGCTTCTTATGGATCGGGAGTCTCTGGCACATAAACAAAATGGGCTGACTTTCTCCATAGATCTATCTTCATCAACTTTAAATTCACTATATCGCCAGGAGTGAAGATGATAGGTAGCATAGCTCTTATCCTAAAAGGGTAATTCTCCAACTCCAGAATTGCGGAGCGTCCGGTCTGATGTTCCAGTACAACTGCTTTAATCAACTCGGATTCTACGTTGGATGGACAAAGAAATGACTTATTCAGATATTTAAGAAACCAATATCTTTTCCTCTCTTCTTCAATTCGGGATAAGTCTTTAAGCTGTATTTTAGCTCTATCCATAACCTGAATCATATCTTCCGTTGAGTAAAGAGTTTTCCCTTTCTCTAAAAAGTAACTGATTTGTCGTTGCATTACCAGATCAGGATAACGCCTGAGCGGTGAAGTTAGTTGGACATAAGTGGATACCCCTAATCCCATATGAGGGTGCGGGGCGCTATTCAGCTCAGCAGGCGGCAACCGACGCATCATAAGATACCGTAATAACGGATCTGTTGATACCTTCTTAAGGTCACTGCCATTTACCTCAGAACGATTCGTTTCATTTAAGCTCTGAGTCCTATAGATTGCCGGAAGACCATTATTATTGCAAAACTCAGCGAGCGTAGAATTATACAGAATCATAAATTCTGCAACCATATCTCTAGCTTTAGAGGAACCTACTGACACATCTACATTAACATCGCCTTCTTTTGTTACTTTTATAGTCATTTCAGGTCTATTGAAAGTTAGTCCTCCCTCAGATTCCCTCTTCTGATGTAATCTTTGAGATAGTCTAAACAGTGCATTAATTATAAAATGCTTAGGGTCTGCACTGTCTGAAATGGCATTTTCTGCATCTTTATACGAGAGAGAAGACTGGCACATGATAACTGAAGGCATCAATTCCCAATCTAGAATTTCACCATTTTCATCACATTCTAGTATGAGACTAAGGGTAGCTCTTTTGACGCCTGGAAGAAGACTACCCATATCGTTACCGATTTCTAGCGGTAACATTGGGATGTTTCTTTCCGGTAAATATAAAGTGGCCATCCGAATTTGAGCTTCATGATCAATAGCACTATTAGGAGGTACGATCGCTCCTGCATCAGCAATATGTATTCCAAGACGGTACGCAACTGGTGTTTTACCATCTTTTGAGCTTAGTTCTACGGACAGCGACAGCCCGTCATCCTTATCAATCGAACCTTCATCATCGATTGTGGTTACAGGATATGATGTCAAATCTACTCTTCGGGGATCCTCTAAAATACTGGTTAAATTTAACGATTGTACTTCAGTAGAGACAATCTCAGGAAAGGTCGTCGAAATTTCAGACCTAGCCAATTCTAACGGTTCATCATCTGTCAGCAATTTAGCCTTTACCAAAATTTCGAAACTGAACTTCTGTGGGTCTCGTGTCTCACTATTTACAAGGCCGACTAGTTTACGAACAAAGTTATTCCTTGCAAAATTCTCACCATCGATAACATAACGTTTAATGTACAGCACTAACTTCTCTTGGTACGGCGTAACATTAGGAGGTAAATTACCGGTCACTAAGTAGTTCATAAGCTCAATCTCCATACGTGCGTTTTCGCTCGCGATACTACGTCGTTTCCAAATATTCTCTACATCCTCTTTTGAACGTGCTTTGTATTTCTCTCCCTCACTGAAAAAGTACACGATATCAGGATTTTCCAATTGGAAAAGAAGAGCGACTTGTCTAACAGGAACGGGAAGCTCCATGTTCCAATAAAGTTCGTTGAGCTCCTTCAAGGTAAGTCCACGTTCTTGATCCCTTGTGATCTCCCAAATCTCAGATAAATCTATATTTTTAGATAAAGCTTCACATTCTGCGGTGAACTTTTCAACTGTGTCAGAATCTCGAGCAACTACTCCAGTCGATAACAATATTCTGCTATGCGGAAGTCTAGCTTCTTTATTACGAGCAGTTAATATACGAACTTTCTTTGATTTAGTCGATTTACACAAGCTCTGACGGTCTATGGCTCTCACAACACTAAGCCCACTGCCCAGTCGAGCCACAACGATCTCATAAGGTTGCACTTACAAGCCACCCTTTCTGCTTCTTATACAGTGACCATATTTAAAAACTCTTTATGACCTGTGATTGAATTTTAAGAAGTTGTTCTATGCCTTCATTGGCTAAAGTTAACACATCAGCAAGTATTATCGGAGAAAACGGTTTCGTTTCAGCTGTGCCTTGTATTTCCACAAACTCCCCCTGATCTGTCATAACCACATTAAAATCTGTCTCTGCCAGCACATCTTCTTCATAGGCCATATCTAATACAGGAATATCATTAATTATCCCGACACTGACAGCAGCCACGCCATTTATAATAGGTAGACACTGAATGTCATTCCTTTCTTTCATGGTAAGCAATGCTTGATAAAGAGCCACATATGCTCCAGTGATGGATGCAGTGCGTGTCCCGCCGTCGGCCTGAATAACGTCACAGTCTATATTTAAAGTACGTTCACCCAAGATCTGCATATCGACTGTTGCTCTAAGGGATCTCCCTATAAGGCGTTGTATTTCGCTAGCTCGTCCTCCTGTGCGTGAATCACGCGAAATGCGAGTCAACGTTGAGCTAGGTAACATCGCATATTCCGCAGTTATCCAACCTCTTCCAGTCCCTTTAAGAAACTTTGGCACACCATCTTCTACGGTCACTGAACATAATATACGAGTTAATCCCGCCTCTATAATAACCGAGCCTTCGGCGTACGACTGAAGGTCAGGAGTTATAGTAACCGGTCTAAGTTCATTATGTAAACGTCCATCAAATCTTTTCAAAAGATATATCCTCTTAACAATTCCGTGAGGAAGTATAGATTAACACACCCAAAGAGAGCTACGTGATACTTTAGATTAGTACTATTATCCGTAATCAAGTGTGAAGATATCCGAATCTTAGGAACAGAGATAAGGCCTATACCTCAACATACATCCCAATTGCAGATGTGATAATAAGTTAACTTATCAATCAGATCTTAATACTATAGCGAAGAAAGGCATACTGCCAAATTACGGATAATCCATATTCAATTAAGAAAGTTTTCTATTTACTAATGTTTGGGAGCAGGGGTTATCTCAGTGTCCAAACTAAGTTGTCCCCGTTCTTTTCTCATTAACTCTCTAGTCTTAGCTGTCCTGGCTAAATCTATTACCATAGTCTCAGATTCGACAATCACTCCATAATCCTCTTTTGCCTTACCAAAAGATATCTTTTCTTGTAAAAGGTCATTTAACACCGCTTCAGGGTCGCGATCAAGCGGGTCTCCATAGCCTCCGGCTCCTGCCTGTATCAGTCTGTAAACATCGTTTTTCTTCATGTCAAGTAAGAATTTAGAAGGCAGTAATCGATTCTCAGTATCAGGGTTGAGAAAACTATAAGTGCGTGTTCCTGGTTTTCCTCCTTGAGCGCCCCATGGCAGAAATTTAGTTCTGTCAGATCGAATCTGTAGGGTCGCTTCTTCTTGTAACAGCTTATATTCACGTATCATACCTAATCCACCACGATGCTTTCCTGCTCCAGCGGAATCCTGAACATATCCATATTTAGTTATTAGTAAAGGCTGATCGGATTCTATAGTTTCAATATGGGTATTGTCAATATTGGTTATAGGAGCCGCAGCAACATATTCTCAGTCATCGAATGGAGTGCCTACGCGAGGTCCATCATTATTGAATTCAACAAATACGAAGGGTTTTCCGCCTGGAAAGTATCCACCTATGCTAACACCTACTTCGCCACCTCCCCAGGCACCGGGTACTTGATCGGGAAGTGCTCTACTCATAGCTCCAAACACAGCCGAACCTATTCTGAAACCCCCAACCCCTCGAGCTGCCACAGGCGCGGGATGTTGAGGATCGACATAACTCCCCGGCTCGGTTATAACTTTTATAGGACGGAAAAACCCAGTATTGCCCGGTATATTAGGATTAGTAAGACATTTAATTGCTGCATAAGTCGCAGATTTGGTAAAAGCCAAATTTGGATTTATGGAACCTTTCGCCTGAGGAGATGTGCCAGTGAAATCCACCTCCATTTCATCACCAGTAATTGTTACTTTAACTTTGATAGCTATGGATTCAGGGTTAATACCATCATCATCAATGTAGTCCGTAAATTCCCAAGAACCATTCGGTAACGATTCAATTTCTGCCCTTGTTAATCTTTCTGTATGGTCGATGATGTCCGTCATATAACCTTTTAGCGGTTCAGGTCCATACCCCTCAACCAGTCTAAGATAATCCTGTTCACCTTGTCGTAAGGCTGAAACTTGGGCAAGAATATCGCCCAGAACCTTATCAGGCACACGGACATTCTTAGTAATAATACGCCAGACCGCGCTATTGATTTCGCCTCTATCAAATAATTTAATCGGGGGAATCCTCAATCCTTCTTGATATATTTCAGTATTATCACAGGCATTTCCGCCAGCGACCCGACCTCCAATATCTGTATGATGAGCTATCACACAAACCCAACCCATCAGCAATTCGTTATAGAAGACGGGCTTAAAAAGGAAGATGTCTGGCAAATGACTCGCACCCTCATACGGATCATTATTTGCAAATATATCCTCAGGATTAATATCGTCGCCGAATTGCGCGATTACTGCGTCTAAGGCCGGTTGCATAGCACCCATATGGAAAGGTAATGTCAGCCCTTGAGCAACCTGTTCTCCATCGGCATTAAAGATGGCAGTTGAAAAATCCATCCCATCCTTAACGACTAGAGACCGTGCAGTTCTAACAACCGTAACAGCCATAGTATCAGCGGCACTGGCAAGAGAATTCTTTATTATCTCTCTGGTAACTGGATCTAATGTCTGAGACTTACTCACTATAATACCTCTCTAATTTCCTGAAGTGGATACTAAAAGTAAAAACACCTATATCACTAATTATGTTTTTTTAAAGTTATGTTTTTCATTTCATCCAAAGATGTTTGCCATCCAGGAGGTACAACAGTTGTAGAATCATACTCCTCAATAATTAGTGGCCCCGGATTGACGCCATTTGCTAAATCTAATCTATCAATTACAGGAGTGTCGATCCAGCTATTCGCAGAGACGAAAAATACTTTCCTGGTTTGATTCTTGTGTTCGCGAGGCACGGAGGTGAATTCTATCCTATCAGGTACTCGCGGAGAGTCCGATATTCCTCTAGCCACTACTCTAATGTTGACTAATTGGTATGGATCCTGAGCACTATATCCATAGGTTTTCTCATGCTCACGATCGAATTCCACACCCAATGCTTCGACGGAATTAAGATTAAAATAATCATGCTCCATATTTACGGTGAGCTCGGAGGTTTGACCAATGTATTTCATGTCAATTTGAGTGATTATCTGATGGTTATCTACGGAGAAGCCTTCTGCAGATAAGAGTCCCTTTCCTTGATTTCTAAGATCATTTAATATTGAATTTGCCTCATCCAAATCCAATTCCGAAAATGCCTTAAAATAAGTCCGAACGAAATGATGCTCCACGTCTGCAAACAGGAGTCCAAAAGCACTAAACACCCCTGGTGAAGGAGGGATTATTATTTGAGTTATGTCAAGCATATCGGCGAGACCGGTTGCATGGATAGGACCTCCTCCTCCAAAGGCCGTTAGATCGAATAGACGAGGGTCTCGTCCACGTTCGCTGGACACAGCCCGCAAAGCTCGAGCCATATTTGAATTAACAAGGAGATGGATACCACGAGCAGCTTCAGTATCATTCAAACCAAGTGGGCCGCCTATCTTATCAGCAACAGACTGACGGGCTTTCTCTCCATTCAACGGGAATCCTCCGCCTAATAAATGTTGTGGATTAAGGTATCCCAGCATTACATTTGCATCAGTTACCGTAGGGTCTTCACCGCCATTGTCATAGCAGACCGGACCGGGAACCGCGCCTGCACTATGGGGACCCACTTGTAAGGATCCTCCTCTATCCACCCAGGCTATACTTCCTCCACCAGAACTTACTTCAGCTATGTCTATAGCTGGCACTCGAAGTATATATCCGGAACCTTTGAGAAGCCTATGGCCGGAACTCATCCCTCCGCCAACTTCATAATCAGGAGCTCTAAGCATATCTCCATCCTCTATAATAGAGGCCTTAGCAGTTGTACCTCCCATGTCGAACGTCATTAAATTAGGTTTCTCTAACCTTTTCCCTAACTGAAAAGCGCCTACCACACCTGCTGCAGGTCCAGATTCAATGCAATACATAGGCTTATCGACTACAACTTCCACTGGAGCTAGTCCACCATTGGATTGCATTATCGTAAGTGGAACCTTGACTCCCTTTTTGCATTTTTATGCTCAGTTCCGTCAAATATTCCGCTACAACCGGTCTAACATAGGCGTTAATCACGGTAGTACTGGTTCGTTCATATTCCTTCATTTCAGGAAGAAGTTCACTCGAAATGGATAAAACCAATTCAGGCATTATCGAATTTAGTCTAGCCACTATTTTTTGCTCGTGATCTGGATTCGCATAAGAATGCATAAGAGATATCGCCACCGATCGTATATTTTGCTCCTTTAGAATAGCTGCTATCTTATCAACATCTTCCATTACGATAGGTTGCAGTACTTCACCTTTAAATGTGACCCTTTCTCTAACCTCGAAGCGAAGTCTTCGTTCCACCAGAGGTGGAGGCTTTTGATAGTACAAATCGTATAGAGTCGGGGTACGTAGCCTAGAAATCTCTAGTACATCTCTAAAACCCTCAGTAGTAATTAATGCGGTTCTCTCACCCTTGCCTTCTAAGATAGCGTTAGTCGCCACAGTGAAACCGTGACTCAATTCAGAAATGTTCTCGGGGCCAATACCGAGCTCTTTAATGCCTTGGGCAAGACCCTCTAAGACCGCACGTCCATAATCGTCTGGAGTACTGGCAACCTTTTTCACTAATACGGTGCCATCGTGCCCCAGGAAAACGACATCTGTAAACGTTCCTCCGATATCTGCTCCAGCTCTATATAAATCCATCTTTATATCCTTTTGATAGAAGACCACGCTATGTTAATTTTAGTACGGGGCAAGCCCGCCAGTGAAGCTCCTAACCGAATTTTTATTAATTAGTTATGAATCTTATCACATGGTTGCTATTTCAATATATTATCTCTTACCAAACGTTACATTGACTGCTCTAATCTATTAAATACTTCTCTATCGAAAATTATCATCATCATTCTTAGGTATTGCAACCGACTCCGTAAAATCGGATTCCGGAGACATAACCAATTTGCGAATCGGATAGTTAATTTCTATCCCTTCTTGATTAAACCGGGCATATAAATTTTTAATGATCGCACTCTTTATCGCGAAACTGGCAATACGGTCCATAGCTTGAAAGATAATAACGAAATTCACATTCGAGTCTCCAAATTCTGAGAATCGAACGACTGGTTCAAAATCTTTGACCGCCAGTTCTGATTCATTGATGACTGTTTTAGTAACATCGATTGATATGTTCTCTACCTGCTCGAGGTCTGATTCATAACTAACTCCACATTCCACTATACCGGTAAGGACTGGCGATGGAGTAGAATAGTTCGTCAAAATGCTATCTGTAAGCTTGTTATTAGGAATAATAACAAGATTGTTAAGCCTACTACGTATTCTAGTACTTCTCCAACCTACGTCAACTACAAATCCCGCTAGACCGTTGTCTAGCTCTATGTAATCATTTTCCTTTATCTGTCCCTCAGTTACAACATAAGTCCCCGCAATGAAACTACTAAGACTAGGAGAGAGCGCCAATGCAACACCTAATCCACCTATTCCTAATCCTGCTAATAATGGGCTTATCGGAACAGTCAAGATATCTAAAATGATTAGTAGTCCTAACGTGTAGACTAATACGGGGAGAATTCTATTCACTATCGGGATAAATTTATCATCAAGAGTAGTGGTGGTTCGGGAAGCAAGTTCTTTCACATACCATGTCAACACACCTTGTAATGTTCGAGAGACACCATAAGTTATTACCGTCACAATTGAAATTGACCATATTCTCTGTACCCATATCTTCATATCTCTAACCACATCGAAATATGGATCATCAATTTGCATTAAAGATACGATCCCCAGAGCCACACCAGAGAAAACGATCGAAAGCATTATTGGACCTTTTACAGCACCAATAAGTTGAATATCTATACTTTCTGGATTTCGAATAGTGCGATACTTCAGGGTCAGACTTAGAATGATATTGGTTATAACTGCGAATAAACTCATCACCGATAAAACGCCTAACGCAAATACCGGCCCCCAAATCAGTGATTCGGATATAGCCTCAGGTACCATCCTAGACCTCCATAAATTGTTTTCTAAAAAGCTCGCATCTTTAAGCCAAGTATCCTAGATTAGTTTACCCTAGACCTAAATGATGAAGTACATAGACAAGCAGAATGTAATCATGCACATAGGAAACTGTCAATATCCCTTTTAGAAAGACATGTCTTTCTAGAGCACATCTTTCCTTGACCACATTAAATAGGCAAACCTATAATAAACTACGCGTACATGCTATGGCTTGTGATTGAGGAATTTAATGGAACATAACTCGGACATAACAGATATTACCAATCTAAGGGACCAGGCTCTGGAAGAACTTGGGTCAGCTAACATCTTAGAAGCTCTCGAACAATGGAGAATTACGTACCTAGGTCGCAAAGGCCGTCTCACAAATATTCTACGTGGACTTGGCTCTATGTCTCAAGATGATCGCCGGGCTATGGGCAAGGTGTCTAATGTTGTAAAAGCCATATTGGAAGAACAATATGAGATACGAAAGCGACATATCCATGCATCAGAACATAGTGTACGCTCGTCTGACAGGGAAGAGATTGACATTACTCTACCAGGATGGCACAAACCAAGAGGAGGTCTGCATCCAACTTCTCGTATAGTGAGAGAAATTTGTGACGCTTTCCGGTCAATGGGTTTTCAAATTGTCGAAGGACCAGAAGTTGAATGGGACCATTACAACTTCGAGATGCTCAATATACCAAAAAACCATCCAGCCAGAGATATGTGGAACACTCTATGGATTGACCACACCAATTCCCTTGAAGAATATCCTATGTTATTGCGAACTCACACATCCCCAATGCAAGCACGGACTATGGAAAAAAGTGATCCCCCTATTAGAGTAGTTGTCCCTGGAAAATGTTATAGATACGAGGCAACCGATGCGACCCACGAATGGCACTTTTACCAGATAGAAGGTCTAGCGGTTGATAAAAATATAACGTTTGCAGACTTAAAGGGCACTCTATTTGAATTCGCAAGACAGCTTTTCGGGGAGGAAAGGAAGATACGTTTCAGATGCGATTACTTCCCATTCGTTGAACCAGGCGTAGACATGTCGATAGACTGTTTTTCATGTGAAGGCAAAGGATGCAGGATTTGTAGTGAGACAGGATGGATAGAAATAATGGGTGCCGGAATGGTACACCCCAAAGTTCTGGAAGCCGTTGGGTATGATCCATTGATATATACTGGATTTGCATTTGGGATGGGACCAGAACGAATCGCTATGCTTAAATATGGTATAGAAGACATACGTTTATTCTACTCTAACGATCTAAGATTCCTTAACCAATTTTAAAGGATTAGCGTTCCATTGATATGAATCGATATCTTTATTGTTATACCAAATTAAGGGATTTACTTAGGATCTATGTTCCTTTCTCTCATAGTGATAATTCAAAAATACATATTCCCTATCAGTACCATTCAAGAGGCATAACATGAAAATACCCATATCTTGGCTAAAGAAATACGTTCCTATAACCATATCATCAAAAGAATTAGCGGAACGTCTAACAATGGCAGGTGTGGAGGTAGGTGAAATCCAAGAGATTGGCGAAAATTGGGATAGTGATAAAATCGTTGTCGGATACGTTCGCAGTATCAAAGCCCACCCTAACGCAGATCGTTTAAAACTTCCAACAGTCGAGCTAAGTGATGGAGAATGCCTAACAGTTGTCTGTGGTGCACCAAACGTAAATTCAGGCCAGAAGATAGCATTCGCTAGAGAGGGAGCAGTCCTATATAGTCCTCGATCGGGTAAAACAGGGCCTATGAAAGCGTCTACTATCAGAGGTGTTAAATCGTCAGGCATGGTGTGCTCCGCTCTAGAATTGGGTATCGGCGATGATCACGAAGGAATTCTCGTGTTGGAAGATGATGCGCCGATAGGTATGCCTCTTAAAGAATATATGGGAGACTCTATATTGGACATCGAAGTTACTCCAAACAGACCTGACTGCTTATCTATCCTTGGATTAGCTCATGAAGTAGCGGCTTTAACTGATGAGCAAGTGACGGAGCCTAATTCGTCATACGAGGAGCTGGGTGACGATATCGAATCTCAAGTCACGATCAACCTCGACTCTTCCAATCTCTGCAACAGATACACAGCTGCTTTAATAACTGGTATTACGGTAGCTGAATCCCCGGCTTGGATGCAAGAAGCGCTTATAAAGGCCGGTCAACGGCCTATTAATAACGTAGTAGATATAACAAACTATGTGATGCTCGAATACGGTCAGCCCCTGCATGCGTTTGATTTTGAGAAGGTTGAGAATTCTAAAGTGATAGTCAGGGTTGCTCAGCCAAATGAAACGCTCATTACATTAGACGGATCAACTCGCAGTCTGAAACCTACCATGTTGACAATATCTGATGATAAAAAAGCCATAGGTTTGGCAGGCATTATCGGTGGAATCAGTACTGAAATTTGTCAGTCATCAACTTCCCTATTATTAGAATCAGCGAACTTTAACTCTGTCAGCATAAGACAAACCAGAGGCGATCTTGGTTTAAATACCGAAGCTTCTTATCGTTTTGAACGTGGAATTAGATCAGCACTTACATCCAAGGCATTAAAGAGGGCAATTCATTTAGTACTTGAATTAGCAGGTGGAAACGTATCCAAAGGTATTATAGATATCAAAGTACAAAGCGAAGAAGATGCTTCAATAAAGATTAGTCGATCTAGAATAAAACAGGTATTGGGTGTTGACTACAGCATGTCTGAAATACGCAAGGTTTTGGAATCTCTAGGCTTTAAAGAAGGTAACGCACCTGAAAAGCTGATAGATATATTCGACTCCATAGAGTCTTCGCCTGTCGTAGAACATGATAGTGCAATCTGGGTCAAGCCCCCTTACTGGCGTTCCGACATATCTATAGAAGAAGATATAATAGAAGAAATAGCTCGCATAATTGGATATGACACTATCCCAACTACAATGCTTTCGTCCAGTCTTCCACATCACGTACCGCAACCTCTAACAGAACTCAAAGAATCTATAAAAGACTGTCTTGTTTCGGCAGGAATGAGAGAGACTATATCATATCCTTTAACCACTCTAGAACTCCTTGAACGAGCCAACATACCCGGGGATCTGACTCCTCTACGAATTGCGAACCCAATGAGCAGAGAATTTGAGTTTTTACGTACATCGCTCAGAGGAAGTATCCTTAAGACATTATCGGACAACACAAGAACTACATTAAAAGACGGCGCTAGATTATTTGAAATTGGTCGCATTTACGTAAGATCTGATGAAAATGGAAAGGATCTTCCAAAAGAACTAGAGATGCTAGTCGGTGTTATAGCCGGTCCTCGCTACCCATTATCGTGGCTAAGTCAGGAAACTGACATGAATTTCTTCGACGGAAAGGGTATCCTAACATCGATGTTTGAACAGTTGAATGTCGATGCGAAATACAGCCGTGCAATTGATAGTACAATGCACCCTGATAAGGTCGCTCATATAGACATCAATAATCGTAACGTCGGGGTTATCGGTGAATTGAATCCCGCTGTCGCGCAACGTTTCAATCTGGAGACGATTACAACGACCCTATTTGAGATAAATCTCGAAGCTTTACTAAATTCGATATCAACCAATCAGCCCAATTATGAGAGCTTTAATCGATACCCGGAGTCATATAGAGATATAGCCCTTATATTAGATAAAGATGTATCATCTGGAGAAGTGCAAAGAATCATTAATCGTCACAAAATGGTCACACGCAGTATCCCGTTTGACGTTTATTCTGGAGAAGGAATCAGTCACGGTAAGAAGTCGACCGCATATCGCATTATATTCCAGTCCGATCGAGGTACCCTCAACTCCAAACAGATAGACCGAGTTCAAGGAGATATTGTACGGCAATTAACCCGTGAGTTAGGTGCAGATTTAAGAGTTTCGTAGAGACCTATCTTAAATATTTTGTTGCTTACTAAATTCATGATACCAGTCTATGTAGATCTAACGAATCACGGGAATATGTCACCTTCTTGTTATCCCTCACTGTCAAGAAACTTGGCTGGGTTATCTACCAGCATAACTTTTATCTGTTCTTCATTTAACCCAACCGCCTTAAATATGGGTACGACACTATCCAACAAATGATCGTATCCAAACCCGCCGTATCTTCTAAGCTGATTTTTCGTACATAGATCCATAGCTAAAACAACCTGATCTAAATAGCCTGCTTCAATCACCTTAGCAAGGTTTTCAGCTCTTTCATAATCGGTCGGATATACACGACCAGGCCGCTGACGATCTGAGTATTGATAAATATCTGTCTGGCCAAAGGTGTCAAATCCCAAATATGCACCAGTACTAGCAACTTCCTCAAAATAAGAAAGGTCACACCGAGCATCAAGATCAACGTGACAAAGCACGGTATGCTTTAAATCAGCCCCTTCTTCTCTTGCAATATCCAAAACTCTAGGTCCGTGCCGACCCCATATGCTATGGTGAATAGAGAGTGGTATTCCCGTACTCGCTTGGGCTCTGGCCGAACCTCGAAGCACTTTTTCTTCACCCAGAGTGAACGGATCTCCTGTTCCTATCTCTCCAATGATTCCCATACGTATTTCGCTATCATCTACGCCTACAGTGATCTCCTTAATCAGTCTGTCTGCTATATCGTCGATAGTGCGCTCTTTAAGATACTCTGGGTGGCGTTCTTGCACATAATAACCACCGCCCATAATTATGTTTAATCCTGTAGCGGCGGCAATTTCTCGTAAGGCTTTAGGATCCCGTCCTAAACCTGGAGGCGTCTGATCTACAACCGTATCGCCACCCGACAACTTAAAACGTTTAATCTCATCAAGAGCTTCTTTTAGATCCAAGCGGTGAGAATTATCCAAGTGGCCATAACCTACCTTTCGCGCCCATCCTATAGTATCCATGCGAAGGGGGCTTTCTGCCATCTGACGTATATCTGGGTCATCTGATGGTTTGTAGTGCCATGACCCATCAAAATATATGTGTTCATGAATAGTGGTGACTCCCAATTCCTTTGCGCTCATTGGCCCCATAACTGTCATAACACTCATAAACTTCTATTATCTCCTCCATAATCTTTGAGATTAATGATACTTAACTTCGACATCAGTAACCATTTAAATGGACTTCCTCGGATTATCTCGAAGCTAGAATTCATATTTTCTGTGTTTTCCTCATAATCCACACTAGGTATATTATCATTGACGTCGTTAATAGTTAATGCTATGGTTCCGCCCAGCATAATAATAATCGTTTTTCATATATTTGAGAGGGTTTCTCTTTTATTACGCATATGACTATTCACAGACTCTCGAGTACTAAGGCTTTGGCAGATGAAATGTTGTGATTCATTCGTGTAGTTTCGTATAGTTAAGGTGATTTTTTGAATCGAAATGGTTTCTATTCTCCAATTGAACTACAACAATCACTTGACAGATTTCCACGAGTGCAACTGGCGAATTTGCCTACTCCTCTAGAGAAATGTCACCGACTAAGTAAGTATTTAAGTAAAAATACAAATGAACCAACCATATATATAAAAAGAGATGATCTAACTGAATCTAGCATGGGTGGTGGCAACAAGCTAAGGCATATGGAATTCAGACTTGGAGACGCTCTAGCTAAGAATTGTGACATCTATTTATATACAGATTATTCAAACTCTGGTCGTGTAGCCGCAATAGGCTGTGCCAAAGCAGGGATGCCTTATGTCCAAGTAGTCTCTTCTGAACGTCTCCCCAACGTCCGATCAAATTTATTACTCTCAAGCATATTAGGTGCAAAGTTGCACTATGTTAACTCTGGGACTAATCCTAAAGAGGAAGCTTTTAAGGAAACCAACATAATAGAACAAGAACTTATCGAAACCGGCCATAAGCCTTATAGGATTCAAACGATGCCTTGGTATCATCAGTCTGCAGTTATATCATACCTGCAAGCAGCTATAGAACTGGATTCGCAGTTCAAGGACCTGGGGATAATGAACCCACACATCTTTTTGGTAACAGGACACAGTCATGTAGGCTTGCAATTGGCATCGAAATTACTAGGACTTCGCTGGGAAATAACAGGTATAGCAGTTGGTCAATCATTTGAATCACCAGCTCTGCCATTCGAAAATTGGTCGGATCAAGTTTCTAATCTCATAGGCTTACCAGTAGCACTCAAATTAACCGAGATGACGGTAAATTTCGGTTACGTAGAACCCGGTTATCACCATCCCTCTAATAAATCGCTTAATGCTGTTAGGGTCATGGGTAATGCCGAAGGTATTTTTTTGGATCCTATGTACACTGGCAAAGCTATGGCTGCTTTAATTGATTATGCCATATCAGACTCAGTGAAACCCGATCAAACATTAGTGTTTCTTCATACGGGGGGCCACCCGATGTTGTTCGACATTGAATCTATAGGTCCATAATTGGATACATCCCGTATAAGGAGGTACATATGATAAGTAGGATGCTGGTGAACAAGACGACTATAAAATCGAGAAATGGGATGGTTACAGCAATGCATCCATTGGCCGCAAAAGTGGGTGCGAGCATCCTAAAAGCAGGCGGAAACGCGGCTGATGCCGCTGTGGCCACTGCATTCGCAATCGGTGTTGTAGAGCCATTCATGAGTGGACTAGGAGGAGGAGCGTCCATTGTAATTCATGATTCAAAGGAAAACCTCACTAAAGTTATTGATGGCAGTGTTAAGGTTCCTGGCAAAGCTACAGAAGACATGTTTGCTCTCCTAGAGCCCGACAGTCAGGGATCAGGTGTATATGGATGGAGAGGAACAAAGAATGACGAAGCCGAAACAGGCTACAGATCGATTGCTATTCCAGGAGCTGTCGATTCCTATCTATTATTACACGATAAATTCGGCTCTATGCCATTAACTCAAGTAATGAAACCATCTATTGAACTCGCATCTAGAGGCTTTCCTGTAGACTGGTACGTTTTCTTTACATGTGCATCTTCTCTGCCTAGACTGAGTCGATTTCCAGAAACGATGGCTGTTTTCTATAAATCCGATGGATATCCATTCCAAGCAGGTAATTTCGACGATACCCGTTCTCCTGATCGTCTAATACAAAAAGACCTAGCGAAAACTTTAAGAGCAATTTCCGATGGAGGGTCAGAGGCCTTCTATCAAGGATATGTCGCCAAATCGATAACAAAGCATATTCAATCAAACGGAGGTCTTATAAGCGAAGATGATTTAGCTCACTATAAAGCTCGTTGTTTTGATCCACTCCAGATTGAATACCGTAGCAATTTGATTAATTTTGCACCTTACAACAGCGGCGGAACCACAGTAGCTGAGATTCTAAACATTCTAGAAGCATTCGATCTTTCATCACTTGGGCACAACACGATCGACTCACTACACTTAATCGCAGAAGCTATACGAATGGGCTTCTCAGATCGTTTCGCACATATGGGAGATCCTTTTTACTCTAACATTCCTATTAATGGTCTCGAGTCAAAAGCATACGCGCTAGAACGATCAAAGATCATTAACAAAACTAACGGCCCAGTATCCGACCCTGTCGGAGATCCGTGGCCATTTCAAACTAATGCGCCTTCTTCAGTGCCGATCCTACCCGGAGGTTACGACGCTTATAGCCAGAATACAACACACTTGAACGTGATTGACTCAAAGCGCAACATGGTTTCCCTGACTACTTCGTTAGGACAAGCATTCGGATCTGGAGTGGTAGTTCCAAACACTGGAGTAACACTTAATAATGGGATGATGTGGTTTGACCCTGAACCCGGCCACATTAACTCAATCAGACCTGGCAGGCAGGCAATGCATGCAGGGACACCAACTTTAATTTTTGATGAGCAAGGTCCTCTTATGGCTCTAGGAGCTCCAGGAGGACGCAAAGTGCTAACATCAGTGCTACAATGCATCCTCAATACAATAGACTACAAACTGGGGATGCAGGAGGCCATAAGTGCCCCCCGTATCCATTCTGAATCAGGTCCATTATCTATCGATAACCGTATGCCTCCTGACGTCATTGCCGGCCTAGAGAAAATAGGCCATAACATTGTGTTAAGAGAGGAAACACCGATTACTTCCTATTATGGTAGACCAACAGGAATCTTGATTGATCGGAAGAGTGAACTAATGAGAAGCGGTTTACAACCTTACAACCTAAGTACAGCAGTGGGGATTTAAAATAAATGGCATCTAGCTCTAGCGATATTTCAGCAACTCAGTCTCTACCTCTACAGGGCGTTCGAATAATAGCAATTGAACAGTACGGTGCGGGTCCATGGGCGACCATGCTCCTTGCAGACATGGGAGCAGAAGTTATTAAAATCGAAAACCCATTAACAAAAGGCGATATCGGGAGATACGTTCCTCCGTATACTTCCAACGAGGACAGCATCTACTTTCAAAGCTTTAATCGTAACAAGCGTAGTATTACCTTAAATCTAGCGCACCCTGACGCACGGGACGTGCTACATCCTCTTGTTAGAATATCGGACGCAGTGTTCAACAATCTAAGGGGCGACTTACCTAAGAAACTGGGTATAGATTTCCCTACACTAAGCGAAATTAATAACTCCATTGTTTGTTGCTCGCTATCTGCATTCGGTAGAACTGGCATTCGGTCCACGGAACCTGGTTATGACTATCTTATGCAAGGTTACGCAGGTTGGATGAGTATAACGGGCGAACCTAACGGCCCTCCTCAAAAATCAGGTTTATCGCTTGTAGATCTAAGTGCTGGTACGATGGCTTCTCTCGGTCTAATGAGTGCTTTAATTCGTGTAAAACAAACTGGTGTTGGTTGTGACGTAGATGTTAGTTTGTTTGATAACGCCATCTCACATCTTGCCTACATTGGAGCCTGGCATCTTTCGAAAGGCTACCAGGCTCAGCGATTGCCCGATTCCTCTCACCCATCACAAATACCATCCCAAGTTCTACCAACGAAAAACGGATGGATGGTCGTGATGTGTGCAAAAGAAAAGTTTTACAAGAATCTCGTTGAAATCCTTGGCTCACCTGAACTAGCTTACGATAACAGATTTGATACTTTCGAAGGCCGTCTTAAAAACAAAGCCGTTCTAGTTCCGATCCTTAAGGAACTTTCTAGCAAGAGAAGTACATGTGAATGGTTAGATCTTCTCAAAGGTAAGGTGCCTTGCGCCCCGGTTAATACAGTCCAGCAAGCTTTTGAAGATTTTCAAGTGACTGAAGATGAAATGGTACTCGAATTAGACCACCACGATTTTGGATCCGTACGCCAAGTAGCAAGTCCAATCAAGGTAAGCGACTCCCGAATAACACACAAACGTGCTCCTAAACTTGGTGAAGATACGGATAATATCTTAACCGATTACCTCGGATTCTCTAGCCGCCACATAGCTAATTTACGCAGTAACGGCGTTCTATAATTATAGACGCATCCGTCACAAACCATGTTATAGGCGCAGCTCTTACGGGTTTAAATTAAACGGTTTTAAGAATGATGGGTAGAATTAATTTGGAAGGACGTTCTCTTCTACAACCAATTTCGTCATAGAATATCCTTTTTGAATTTCACTTATTCTCTTTGAGGTTCGCCAAAGCTTCATTGGCAGCATTTTGCTCAGCCATTGACTTACGCTGTCCTATACCTCTTCCTAAAATATTGTCCGAAACCAGAACTTCTACTTCGAAAATGGGAGAATGACTCTTGCCTTTAAAATTTACTAATTTGTAAATAGGAACTCCGGTTCCCATTCGTAGAGAGAGTTCCTGAAGAGCAGACTTAGGATTGTTGATAGTTTGATCAACAGACGAAAGCCTTTCTGACATCACTTTTAGGACGAATTCGCTCACAGCATTGAATCCCATATCCAAAAACAAAGAACCGATAAGAGCTTCGAAGACGGCCGCCAAATTCGATTGCCTTGATCTTCCTCCAATGTTCTCCTCGCCTTTCCCCAACAACAGATAATGACCTAATGATAAGGATTGGGCGACGTCAGCTAATGTTTCTTGCTTTACTAATTCGGAACGCCAACGGGTAAGATACCCTTCTTGTAATCCAGGATGACGTCGGTAAAGTTCTATCGCAATTACCGAACCAATCAACGCGTCACCCAAAAATTCTAGTCTCTCATTAGATTCTAGAACTGCTTCTGGATTTTCATTCAAATAGGAACTGTGCACTAGAGAGAGTTTTAACAATTCCTTGTTTTGAAACGAAAGGCCTAGAGCTTGTTCTAGTTCGTTCAATCTATACATGAAATCCATCATACAAATCTAGAGCAATGCACCTTTGGGCCAAGGAGGTTGTGGGCGCTTCAGTTCACCTATATAGGACCTGTCAGCAGATATAGCCATAAAATGTTTGAATGCCTCTATAGAATCTTTCTCAGGAGGTATGAAAGTCTTCAAATAAGCTGCATGGCCATTTTTAAACAAGAAAGTTGGGGTACCAAACACACCATGGTTTTCAACTGCATCTTTGTGATCATCACCAATGATTTCAAGTGATTGAGGATTCATTATATCTCGTTTAAACTTAGTGATATCTAGCCCCACTTCTTCTGCTAAATCTAGCATGGGCTTTATTTCGTTCAAGGCTATTCTACCATCGCCTCCATGACGGGCCGTCAAAAGAGCTAGGTGAAATTTTTCAAAATTATCGGAACCTTGTTTTTTTGCTGCCTCACCTGACATAGCGGCTATAAGTGAACGCCTTTGTGTTGGATCTGGTTGTTCCCAGACTTTCCAATCAGAACTATCCGCACTGTTAATTTGCTCTAGGCAGAAATTCTTCCAGGTCACATCCAGACTGGTTCCATAAACACTTTTTACTCTATTCAGCCACACGGCTGCATTGTATACCCATGGTCAGGCATAATCGCCATAAACTGCTAAAGTTATTTTATCCATTAGTATTCTCTCTCCTATATTTTATTTCATCTAGATTCTACGAATCTAGATGCAGAAAGTCAAAACTTACTTGCCTAGACTTCATTATACGTTACTCCACATAATGCTCACTGTTGATCCTAACAGACTTCTAGTAGATGGTAAGTTCTTGACTAATTGTTCAAGCTATCTCAACAATTTGACCATGTGTCGAAGTCGTGGTACGGTCTGATCAGGAAATTTGTATTATGAATAAGAATATCTAAGGAGAGTTCGATTTGCCAAATGAGATTATGACCGTTACAGGACCAATATCAGCCGATGATCTTGGTTTTACACTGGCTCACGAGCATATATTCTTGGATTTAATGCCTGACGCGTGGGTTGGCGGCAATTACATGAATGATCTAGATGTCGCTCAACTGGAACTACAACGGTATAAAGACGCAGGTGGTGTTACTTTAGTTGATCAAACTTCTGGGGGTCTGAGGGAAAACGATCATGACCTTCTAATAGACGAAGACCTCAATCACCTGAAACACGCGGAAGCTATTAAACTGATGGCAGAGAAGACAGGTCTGAATATCATACTGGGTTGCGGATGGTATCGCGAAACGTACTACCCGCAAAGACTTTGGAGAATGAAAACTGATGAAATAGCAGAAGAAATGCTGCAGGACCTAACGGAGGGTATCGACGGTACTAATATACGAGCAGGTTTCATAGGCGAGATAGGTGCTCACTTTAATTGGGTATCAGCAATCGAAGAACGAGTTTTGCGAGCCGCGGCGCGTGCCCAGGTAAAAACTAATGTCGCATTGGGGACACATGCAACTAGAGGTACTCAAGGACTTGATCAGTTAGATGTACTCGAACAAGAGGGTGTTGACTTACGGAGAGTCGTAGTTGCACACTCAGGGGGCTTCCCGAGACATAAATACCATGCTGAAATCGCTCGTAGAGGCGCATACATTTCATACGATAGAATGGGCAACCTGAAAAATGCTAACCCCTACGATAAGAAAAGAACTCTTCAACACATAAAGAAGATTATCGACGCAGGCTTAATCAACAATCTGATTTTCTCTCACGACGTTTGCTACACTCACGACTGGCATACTTACGGGGGTTCCGGTTATGACTTCCTGTCTACAGAGGCTCTTCCTATGTTAAAGGAGGAAATTGGAATGACTGAAGAACAATTTAATACGATTATGTTGGGGAATTCACGACGCCTTTTAACTGGAGAAGGATTATAAAAAAGGAACATCCTATGATTCTCATGTATCCAGCATGCCGAATCACTAGTACATTTGAGGTGGACAGTACACCATGTCGATAATGGTTACCGGTGGAACCGGTTTCATAGGTGCAAGGATAATACGTAAATTAATCAGTCGTGGTGAAGATGTAGTTTGCTTTGATCTTGTTCCCCCTGGTTCAAATTTGTCTGACGAACTCGACAAAATGCAAGTATACAGAGGAGATGTCACACAAATCCCGCATCTATTAGAAGCGATAATCACACACAAAGTTCATAGAATCATCCATATGGGAGCTCTGCTACCACCAGCCAGTGAAGATCGTCCCCATTTTGGTATGCTAGTAAATATACAAGGTACAAACAATGTTTTTGAAGTTGCGCGTTGGACTGGTATCGAAAGAGTAGTTTATGCGAGCTCTATTTCAGTCTACGGTCCGCAAGAATACTACGGTGCGGACCCAATCAACGAAGATGATGTCCCAAATCCGACCAACCTATATGGTATGACTAAATATGTAAACGATTTCTCAGCGGCCAATTATATTTCTAAATATGGCCTAGATCTCCGCGGTATTCGTATATGTACCGTATTTGGACACGGTCGAAAGACTGGTGCAACTGGCTTGATCGGAGGTTTATTAATGTCACTACCAGCCATTGGTAAACCAATAGATTTACCGTTTGACCGTAGCTTCCCTTCTTCGATGATACACGCAGAAGATGCGGCAGAAATATTTGTGCGTACTACCTTAAGTAAGACTTTGAATCATCCCGTATATATAAGTGGTGGCCACATAGCGACTGTAGGCGACATAGTTGATACCGTTAGAAATATATTGCCAGATGCACAAATTACAACCGGTGACAAATTACTTCCTCACCTTTACAAACTAGACAACAGCCGTATGATTGCTGACATAGGTTACGAATTACCACCCCTGAGATCAAGTATCCTTTACCATATTAATGAAGCGCGTGCGGAAGCTGGAATGACCACACTTGAGTCTTGATTCGCAAGCCTATTTAAGTAAGCTACACATGCAAGAATTGATCATCGCTATGAATGTATAAGCCAATTCTTTTTCTCGCCCTTATCCCAACCGAACGTCTAGAACGGCAGCTTTACCAGCTCTCACTTCACTCAAACATCTCTCAAGTGCAGTCTTTAGTTGTGCGGGCTTATCGACCATTTCTCCATACGCTCTGCAAGCTTGTGCAAGTAAGGCAAAATCTACAGACGGTCCTAATTCCATACCTACCCAATTATTCGTTCTCTTAGCATAACTATCAGGATAACCAGCATTCAGGGACACTCGCGTGGCATTATGAATTTGATTGTTGTAAATAACGGTAAGAAAGGGCGCATTATGAACGTCAGAAGCCCACAGTGTTGAAGTCGGACACCCAAATATGAATGCTCCATCACCCACTGTTGCTAGAACCGTACTCCCTTGATCTGCTAATTTAACTCCCATAGCTGCCCCCAGGCCCCATCCTAAACTTGATCCTCCACTCCTAAAATAAGTGCCTGGTTTACTACGTCTAACATAATTAGAAACGTGTTTAGAATTTGTGACACATTCATCTACGACAACAGTGTTCTCATCCATTATTTCATTTATACAATAACTGAGCCATTCGGGAGTAATTTTGTTACTTTGCTCATGGCTTTGAGCAAGAGCGACAGATTCCATATATTCCTTTTCGTGATTTTCTCGTATAAGTTGATATCGTTCATCAACTCTAGCACTATCTGATGGTTCCATTTTGCTGTTAATAGCATCTATCAGTAAAGGTATCGCTTTAGACGAATCAGCATGCACAATGTGATCATAGGGAAAAACCCATAGTGGAATCGTAGGCTTTATTGGATCGATATCAATATGGAATATTTTTGCCTCTGTCATAGGTGAACCGATTGCTGGAATATATGGAACATCCTGATCAACACTAAGAATGACATCAGCTGTCTCGATAAGAGATTGAGCACTTACACCGGCGTACATAGGATGAGACGTGGGAAAATTCATGTGCACTGGTTCAGAGACAACCGGACACCCCACGATTTCAGCTAATGCTACCATTGACGCCACAGAAGATAGATTCCTTCCTGACTGACCAGTAATAACTAAGGGGCTTCGGGCATTAACTAACGCATCAGCAATTTCTTCTACTGCGGACGGATCGGCTTGCGGCGTTACCGGAGAGCTAAACCGATTAGATAGTGGAATGGTAACCTCTTTTATTTGCTCCATCAAAACTTCTCTCGGCAAAGTAATATAGACTGGACCGCACGGCTCGGATGACGCAACTTGAAAGGCCCTCTGCACGATATGCTGGATATTATCCGGTCGCCGAGCCTCATAATCCCACTTTGTGAAATTACGAAGGATACCAGCTTGATCTAACTGCTCTTGCGTCCAGTGAATATTCATAGATCGTGTACCTGGCATTTCCCCGTCGAACGTAAGAGGTGCTCTACCAGCACAAATTACGATACCGGCTCGACCTCTCTGAGCATCATGCATATTGCCACCTAGATTTAATGTTCCGGCATCGACATGTACAAGGACCACTTGAACTTCTTTTGTAGCAACGAAATATCCATGAGCTGCTGCTACAGCCGTAGCTTCATCAGGGCACAAAATCACCCGTGGTGTGATCCTTCCTTGTGATTCAAATTTTGCAATTGCCTCTTGAATTGGAAAGGTATCAGTCCCTGAGTTGATGAATAGAATCTTAACTCCATTGGCATTAAGTACTTCTATAAAAACATCAGCTCCACATTCCCCAGACAATTTTCGCCCGCCCTTATATTTATCGATAGCCATCGTGTTTTCTTTCCTCACTTCCTTTGTCCAACATAAGTAATCGTATCATTTTGTAGGTACCACGGGCAGCAGAATATGCGAAGGATGTAAAGAATCATGGAACACATTTTGATGTGCGATCTGAATTTGATCATTTTCCCCGAATTTGTGGCCCGTGTTTGGATTACGATCGAATCGAGGGAAATTACTGCTGGATATATCCACCCTAATACGATGCCCTTTCAAGAAAACATTACTTGTCGGCCAAAGATCAATGGTAAATTCATATGTTTTCCCAGACTCAAGTAATTGTTGCTTAGATGTGGATTCCCGATATCGGGCGCGAATAATTCCGTCGCAAAGATTAACGGCATAGCCGTTTGGATGAACATCAACTAACTTGGCTGTGAAATCTGTATCTGTCACATTTGTACTGGCGAACAATTTCACAACTACGGGCCCAGTTACTTCAATTTCATCATCTAAGGCGTTTGAAGTGTAAACTAACACGTCATTCCTGTACTCAACAGAACGTTGATCGAAAGCACCCCAATCTACAATCTCAGGATTGCAGCAATTGCAACCACCTTTGGTCGGGACGGGGGATTGTGGATTATAAACGAAATGGTCTTGTGGTTCTTCTCCAGGTTCAGTTGTAGATAGGCCACCACTACCCAAGAGGGAATTTGCCTCCCCGTCACTATGGAAATAGTAAGGAGTATACACTGTCCTATTCAAGGGCCATTCATTTTCATCACGCCATTTGTTTGTTCCCATCACGAAGAGTTTAAGAGGAGCATCTTTCTCAGCTCCGTTGTTTTTCCCTTTTAGCCAGCGGTCGAACCATCGCAATTCAATTTGCAAAAGATCTAACACCGACTCCTTTCCGAAATCAACTTCTCCAGCGTGGGTCATTTTACTCGCTGTGTGTACCCAGGGTCCCACAACAGCTCTCTGATTGTTTTTCGCCAGATCCGAACCACCGTTTGCTCGCATTCCTACAAAGTTATTAAATGTGCCAGCCGTGAAGAAATCATACCATCCTCCAATTTGAAGAATCGGGATTTTAATATCTTGGTACCGTTCTTTATTGGCTAAGGATTTCCAGTAGTCATCATAATCCGGGTGATCTATCCAATCTTGAAAAAATTGGACATCCTTACCAGCTGCCTTAGCTATATCTCTCAATGATAGTACAGAGAAAAGTTGATCCCAATTATAGATGCTTATATCTTGCCATGTACGTCCGGCCATACGAAAGGTCCACGTAGCATTCCAATTTAATTGAAATGCGCCTCCTTGGTATTGTGGAGCCTCGTAGAGATTGTCTCCTATAACTCGTGGAACAATTGCCTTTAAGTGCGTACTGCCACCGGCAGCTGCCTGCCACTGTACATTTCCAACATACGAACTACCCACCATGCCAATGTTCCCATCGCACCATACTTGAGATGCTATCCATTCGACCGAATCATGACCATCTCTGAATTCATTAATCCATGGGTAAAAGTCCCCGTCTGAATCATTTCTACCTCTAGTGTCTTGAGCTACGAAAGCATAACCGTGCTGGGCAAAGAAAATCGCGCTATCTACCATAGCTTCGGCCGTGTTATCGTATGGAGTACGAGAAAACACTACAGGCAAGGGTCCTTCTTTCTCCTCAGGGAAGAAAATATCCGCGGAAAGTCTTATCCCATCTCTCATGGGCATTCCAACGTTGTATCTGGCGGTCACTCCAGCGGGTAAAAACACATTCTGAGACATTAGATTTCCTCCTGAATATAAATCCTTATCAATCAGTGGCCGGACACTCACCATAAGCGAATGTTACGCCCATCCATCGATACTATATTTAGATACGGCCTTTTCGTCTAATTCAATCCCGAATCCAGGTCGTTCCGGTATTATAACATTTCCGTTTTTGTGCTCTAATTTTGTCGAAAGAACTAACGCAATGTTTGTGATGCTTACATCATTAAAATATTCGAGCCATGTTGCATTAGGTGTGCTAGCGACCATATGAACATGTAGGTCCTGTCTAGAATGAGGAGCTATCGTAACGCCGTAAGCTGCAGCAAGGTTGGCGATTTTCTTAAACTCACTTACTCCTCCGCATACTGCTACATCAGGTTGGATAATATCCACACCTCTTTTATCCAATAAAACTTTGAATCCCCAATGCCCATTCTCTATTTCACCGGTCGCAATCGGCGTATCAACAGAAGCCGACAGTGAAGCAAAAAGATCAAACTCATCTGGTGGGAAAGGTTCTTCAATCCAACCAGGATTAAATCTTTCAAATCTCTTCACATATGCAATCGCGGTAGCTGTATCGTTCCAGGCGTTATTTACGTCAAGGAAGAGTTGAATGTTAGGCCCAATGGCATCTCTCGCGGCAGCCACTCTTTTAACATCTTCATCAATACTAAGTCTTCCCACTTTTATTTTTACAGCATTAAAACCCATCTTTACATAACTTTCCACTTCTCTAGCAAGGTCCATATGTGTCTTCCCTTTATAGTAATATCCTCCACTCGCATACGCGGGAACACTACCGGTTCGAGAACCTCCCAAATATTTATACAAGGGCAATCCTGCGGCTTTGGCGTTAGCATCCCACAGAGCATTGTCTATAGCACTCATTGCTCGTAAAATTAATCCGCGCCGGCCTTGTAACAAAGCATCTTTAAACATCATTTCCCATAACTGCTCCACTTGATTGGAATCCTGACCTATGACACTATCTCTCAGTAGATCACGCACCGCTATCGTTCCCAGATGGCCTGCCTTGTTGCCTATATAGCAATAACCTATTCCCTCTACGCCATCCTCTCTTACAATCTTAACTATCGTAAAATGCCTTTCAGATACGATGCGAGTTGAAAAAGTGGTAGGTGTTTCTAATGGAATAGCCACAGTACAGGCTTTAATATCCACGATTTTCATTCGTATGGATTCTCCTTTATTCTGAATATAACTGATTAGCGATGTGTCTATTCATAGATAATAAGAGGTATGAATGACTCTTATTAAAAAGAATCCTAAGCCGAGATATGAAACCTTTCCTGGTAATCAATAAATACACCAACAATATCAATTATTGGTTCAGTCTTGTTGTAATAAAATGGATTCAAGGTCTTCTAGATATGAATCAATATGTTCGTCCTTCATTGGTTGGGATATTATCATGCCCATAGTGGCACGCGCGAAATATCCCTGTACCATCATCGCAATGCCTACACGGTCAGTTAACTCTCTATTCACTGTGCATGCAGATCGATAATCTGTGACGGGTTGATCTGTCAGGTGATATCCGACTATGGACCCTTCTCGAAGAACTTGATGAGGTATCCCAGCTTTCATAAAAACTGCTTTCAAGCCCACATAAAGTTGCTCACCTAAAGATTCCATGTACGAATAAACCTCAGGTGTGAGTGCTCGGAGTGTTGCTAGACCTGCAGCCAGGGTAAACATATTTCCTGAATAGGTTCCGCTTTGATAAAGCCCAGTATTAACGGTATTATCCAAAACATCCATCAAGTCCCCACGACCACCTAAAGCCCCCACGGGCAGACCACCACCAACGACTTTCCCAAGAATAGTCAGATCAGGCATGATATCACAAACCCCTTGAAATCCCCCCCTTCCGACCCTGAAACTTACGACTTCATCCATAACTAAAAGAATGCCAAGTTCTTCGGTGATTTGTCTCAGCCAGCGTACAAAATCGTGGGAAGTGTCATAAAACCCCGGTTTACCATCATAAAAGACTGCGGCTATTTCATCTTTTTGCTCTCTGAGTATTAATTCAACGGACTCCCGGTTATTATGGGGCAATACGACTACATCTTCTGACGAGCTATTGGCCATTCCTTTCCATCCGTCTATGGAATTAGGTGTATCTTCAGGTCCTGCCTCGTCAAGAGACGGAGACACACTCACTTCTAAAGCATCGTGGCTCCCATGGTAATTACCTTCAAACTTAGCTAACTTCGATTTTCCACTGATCATCCTAACCATACGTGTAGCATGCAGTGACGCCTCGGTACCTGAATTGGTAAAGCGTACTTTTTCAACCGAAGGAATTCTATCAACAAGCTCTGCAGAAACTTCTGCTTCTAATTTAGTAGGTCCGCCATGAGCGATACCTAAGTTCAATGTGTTTTGGATAGATTCAACAACGTCGGGATGGCTATGACCAAGAATAGTGGCCGTGTGATGATTTTCGAAATCAAGATAACGGCGTCCATCCAGATCCCACAAATAACATCCTTCGGCTCTCTCTATATAGATAGGATAAGGATCGCTCCAATACGCTCCTTTTATTAAACCGCCTGGCATTACTGGTTTACCAAGTTCCCACTGAGCCTTAGATTTAGGAGTTATTTTTTTGTATTCCGCTTTCAAAGAAGTCATTGACCTAACCATGAAACACTCCTCAATTGCTGTTCCTTAAAAGATTATTCATACGCCATCACTCAAATGAGATCTTACACCGATCAAGTTATAAGTCAAGTTATTGTAGTCTTTTTTTTAGACCTCTAAACATACATTGACTGTAGTAGACTAAATGATTACACTTCGGGCTTAATTGAACTCGAATATTATATTAATCTAAGGCCTGCTATTAGGAGTTATGTGATGCTGGATCTATTGATAAAGGGAGGAATGATTGTTGATGGAAGCGGTAACCCAGGGTATTACGGTACCATAGGCGTATCCAAAGACAGCATCACAATCTTCCGAGGGGATGTCGCATCTCTAGAAAGTAGGCGAATCATCGATGCTACTGGGAAAATAATAAGTCCCGGTTTTATTGATGTGCACGCACATTCGGCCTTGATGATCCTAGATGACCCGATGCACATGCCTAAGGTTCATCAAGGAATCACAACAGAGTTAATAGGGATCGATGGTAATTCATATGCCCCATTTAAATCACAAAAGGATTTGGATGATTTCATAGATTTGAATTCCGGGCTTGAAGGACGGCCTGAGTTAACGAAGACTTGGTCAAGTGTATCCGAATATTTAGATATATATGACAGAAAAGTTTCAGTAAATATAGCCTACATCGTTGGAAATTCGCCGATCAGAATAGGGGGAGTTGGCTGGGACAATAGGAAGCCTACAAACGCGGAATTAGAACATATGAAAGCTCTTCTGAGGGAAAGCATACAAGAGGGAGCCTTCGGTATATCCACTGGGCTGGATTACCCCCCTGGTAGCTATGCAGACACTAAAGAGTTAGTCGATTTATCAAAAGAAGTGGCGCGATTGGGGGGATTCTATCATACTCATGTACGTTATAGTTTAGGAGATAGATATCTAGACCCTTTTCAAGAAGCCTTAGAAATTGGATGGCGAAGCGGCATCCCGATTCATCTTACACATGTAATGCGCCGGGTTACATATCCGGGTGGTGGAAACCGCATTTTAGAAATGATAGAGAATGCGCGAGACAAAGGTATGGATGTAACTTTCGATTGCTTCCCTTACCCAGTGGGAGGCACTCGCCTCTTAATAATTTTTCCCCAGTGGACACAAGATGGAGGCCCTGACAAGCTCAGGAAAGTCTTGGCTTCTGAAGAATCACGAAAACTCCTTAGAAAGGAAGTGGGGCCGCGAGGCTTGACCTGGGATGAAATGTGGCTGACTTATTTCAACAAGCCTCAAAATAAGAGGTTTGAGGGTAAATCCATCGCTGCTGTATCTGATATGTTAGGTAAACATCCCGTCGACGCGATATGCGATCTTTTGTTGGACGAGAATTTACAAATATCTTATACCGGCTCAACTGCAGACGGTGGTACAATACACGACTTCGTAACTCATCCATTACAGATGACAGGCAGTGACGCCCTTTTGCTGGGTGATTTTCCTCCTCCAATGGCCTACGGGACCTTTCCTATAATTCTGTCCCAAATAGTTAGAGACGAAAAGAGAATGAAGCTTGAAGAAGCCATTAGAAAAATGACGGCATTCCCAGCTCAAAGACTCGGTATTCGGGATAGAGGACTATTACACGATGGCATGAAAGCTGACATCACCATATTTGACGCTGAAACGATCAAAGCCCACTCCACCCGCCACAATCCTAAACAATTATCTACTGGAGTTGAATACGTAATTGTTAATGGACAAATAGTTATAGATCAAGGGCATCACACAGGAATATTGCCGGGTCGTGCATTAAGATACAGGTAACTACAAAACGACAGGTCCTAGACAATGAACCTGTCCTCAACCATGGTTTATTTTAAAAACTACACGGTGATTGAGAAACAAATGAGAAAACAAGGGTACATCCTTTCAGTAGACCAGGGAACTACTGGAACCACCGGAATCATCATGGATGAGTATGGCAACATTTTGTGGAAAGCCTATCAAGAAATTCGCCAATTATACCCCATGCCGGGATGGGTAGAACATAACCCTCTCGATCTGTTCAATTCTTGTATTAACATCATAGAAGAACTTTTAGACGAAACAGAGATAAGCCTTGGCAAGGTTCTCGCATTAGGAATCACCAATCAACGTGAAACTACTATCGTATGGGACAGGACCTCCGGCAAACCAGTTCATAATGCCATAGTATGGCAATGCAGAAGAACAGCCGGGATTTGTGAAGATCTAAAGAATAGAGGGTTAGAAGATGAGGTGCGTTCTAAAACCGGTCTAACAATTGATGGCTATTTCTCTGCTACCAAAATACGATGGATTCTCGATAATATACCCAATGGCCAACGAAGGGCCGAAAACGGAGAATTAGCGTTCGGCACTGTTGATTCATGGATAATCTGGAATCTAACTAATGGAACCGTCCACTCCACAGATGTAACAAACGCTTCGCGCACTATGATTTTCAATATCAACACTCTGGATTGGGATGACGATCTTCTATCAGAACTCAATATCCCAAAGGCGATACTGCCTAAAGTATGTTCCTCCAACGAAATTCATGCCTACGCCGGTGGCAATTTCTTTGGAGGTCACAGCCCTCCCATATCAGGTGTCATAGGAGATCAGAACGCTTCACTTTTTGGACAGGTATGTTTTTCTCCAGGTATGACTAAGAATACTTATGGCACAGGCTCCTTCATTTTAATGAACACAGGGAAGAAACGCCTGATGTCAGTGCCAGGCCTGCTCACTACTCCTGCGTGGTGTATTGATAACGACGTAACTTTCGCCCTAGAAGGTAGTATATTTTCGACTGGGTCCAGTGTCCAATGGTTAAAAGACGAGCTTTCATTTTTCTCTGATGTGGAGGAAATCGAAGCTCTGGCGGAGATGGTGGATGATAATGGTGGTGTATACATTGTCCCAGCGTTTACAGGCTTAGGGTCTCCTCACTGGGACATGGAAGTTAGAGGTGCCATTTTTGGGATTACCCGTGGTACAAATAAAGGCCATATATCGAGAGCGATTCTCGAATCAACCGCGTATCAAACGAAAGATGTTCTCGATAGAATGATTAATTCAACGAATATAAATATCCCCCGTCTCCGAGTGGATGGCGGCGGAACAAATAACGATCTTTTGATGCGAATTCAAGCGGAAGTACTGGATTTAAGTATTGAAGTTTGTTCCATCACGGAAACCACAGCCCTGGGAGCTGGATATCTTGCAGGACTAGGAATAGGTTTATGGAACACATATGATCAAATAACGGAATTATGGGAATCCAGTAGTTGTTTTATGCCTTCCCAATCAAGCCGACTTAGAGATGTCTTCTATACTAATTGGCAAAAAGCAGTTGCTTCCGCAAGAGGGTGGAGACCACTTTGATCGTATTCATATTAGTAAGCCAAACTTCCCTTGTGATTTACCAATAACTTAAAGACAGCGAATAACCCTAATGCCGTAAATCTGTGCTCAAATAGGGTTCACCTAAATATTGAGATAAATACCCTTAAATATTAACGTTGACACACCTATAGCCGAACTGTAATATGAAGCCCTGGTCGTGCTAGGTGGGGAGATAGCGGTGCCCTATACTCGCAATCCGCTCTAGCGAGACTTAACTCCTCCCGGAGGTTTTTTTTCAGATCCTCTTTCCATGAAGGCCTGTGTTGAAAATCAGATCCTACGCGGCGGTAACCTGTGAATCCCGTCAGGTCCGGAAGGAAGCAGCGGTAAACAGTTATTCCGGGTGCCGTAGGCCAAACTGGTTTGAGCAGCTTTCACGAGATATGTCTCTGAAAAGAATCGAACGGAGGTGCACGACCTGTTCTTACCTTCCTTGATCTTGAACTATTTTGTTGATACATGCATCAATATAAAAACGATAGTAATCGAAGCAGAAGTAAGGTGCCTAAACGTGAACTAGGACAAAATTTTCTTGTCGACAAGCGTTTTTTGTCTAAGATCATTTCGGCCTCTGAAATTTCCTCTCTGGATACAATTCTAGAAATAGGTGCAGGTAAAGGTATTCTAACTCGTGAACTAGCTAGATCCGCACGTCAAGTGTTAGCAGTTGAAATTGATCCTTGGTTGGTCTCAGACTTAAATTTCAAATTCGCGTCTACAGACAATATTAATATAGTAGAAGGCGATGCTAGACATATAGATTACGACGAGTTACTTTCATCAATTAACCGTTACAAACTCGTTGCCAACTTACCATATTATGCGGCCTCTCCTATTCTCCGTAAATTCCTTGAAGCTGACAAAAAACCGTCGCTTATAGTAGTGATGGTTCAAAAAGAAGTCGCAGAGAACATGACGGCTAAACCTGGAAATATGAGCTTGCTGTCAGTGGCTACACAACTCTATGGAAATCCTAGGATTATTGCTTCGGTACCTCCTAGGGCTTTTAGGCCATCACCCAAGGTCACTTCGGCAATATTAAGGCTTGATGTTTATGCAAAACCTTTATTAGAGTTAGAGTCTATTAAGCCGTTCTTTTTTTTAGTGAAAGCAGGTTTCAGTTCGAAGAGAAAGCAGATTCACAACTGTCTTAAACAAAGTTTGGACATCTCTTCAGAATCAGTGATGGCAATATTAGATAGTGCCGAAATTGATGCCCAACGCAGACCACAAACGTTGAGCCTATGTGAATGGGGTAGCCTTTATCGGGCATTTTCAATACACTATCCACATGTCTCGAAAAGCTGACACAACTATAACTCTACAAGCACCCGCAAAAATTAATCTAACGCTGGAAGCTCTCGCTCGCAGAGAAGATGGTTACCATGAGATTATTTCGATAATACAGACGGTCAATTTATTTGACACATTAACTCTGGCACCCTCGAAGGATATTTCTTTAAAATGTAATCTCATAGAACTCGAATCCCCCGACAATCTGGCCTTAAAAGCTGCTCATCTGTTAGGCAAAAGAATTGGTTGCAAAAAGGGTGTGCGAATATACCTCAATAAGTCCATTCCTCTATCGTCTGGCCTAGGAGGAGGTAGTAGTAACGCGGCTGCGATCCTAATAGGACTAAACCTCTTATGGGACTTGAACCTTACGGATCTTGATCTAAGCCGTGTAGCCGAACAACTTGGATCCGATGTACCATTTTTCCTCACTGGAGGAACTGCGATGATTAGCGGGAGAGGAGAAAAGGTCAGAAAGCTGTCAAATAGTGTTTTAAAATGGGTGGTGATCCTAACTCCGTCAATAAAAATTGATGGCAAGACCAAGATATCATATGCAAAGCTAAACTCTTCTCACTTTACCTCAGGCTCTCTTACTCGTAAACTGGAAGCTCGGCTTAGAGGAGGGGGTGATTTACCTCCACAACTTTTATTCAACGTCTTCGACTCTACCGCTAGAGAATCATTCCCCGGATTATCCAAATATTGGGACATTTTCAGTAACCTAGGTGCAAGGGAAATTCATGTCGCTGGAAGCGGACCTTCACTCTATGCATTCGTTCCACGTAAAGAACTTGGCACAGCTATACAACTGCTACTGGAACACACCTATGGCTGGGAATCTCACCTGGTTTCAACCTCTGATTCCGGCATATTGGCCACATAATGTCCGAAATTATTGCTGGATCGGTAAGTGGATTTCTGATGGCATTAATATTTGTCACGTCCACCATCTTCGCCCTATTTTCAATGATGCTTAGTAACTCCCAGCCGGATGCTAATTTAAAGCCAAATAAATTATCGCCAAAAGTTTTGGTTACATCTTTAATCGCTATAAGCTATCCACTATGGGCCATCATCGGAATCTTCATAAGTTTAATATACCAAATATGCCTAATGCACTTCCCTGGATCAGGGCTTGGAAGTCCGAATGTTACTTTCACTGTTAGTATAGCGATCTCTGGATCATTATTAGCCGCACCGCTCATATATCTGTTCCAACGCTTTTCCTTCCACATTTTAGTGGTCACCTTATCGTTCATTTTAATTTTTGGATGGTTTTTACCCCATTTCGTCGATTAAACCAATTACTCAGTAATAAAATCTATGGCATGAATTTAGAAATACCAGAAGGATTTTATCGGCCTAACCATATCAATAATTCACTGCTTACCTGAAATCACTGACCAAGCACAACCATCGATACCAATCCTCACTTTTAACTACCAAGTTCGTCAGTAGACTTAAATACACAAAACAATATGATAATGCTAATACAAGTTTTGACTAGTCTACATTCACTATAGAACCGGCGTTCGTAATCGTATTCTCGTATATTGAGAATTAGACATTAGTCAACAGAAACTGGACCAATTGGGGAAAACAATTGACCATATAGGATTCCATACTTAAAATATCTTTAAACATCCAAGTGAGCCTTGGTCTGGAATTTTCGATCAATATATCTACATAGAGCTTTCAAACAACTAATGTGAGAACTTATTAACCAATCACCAGTTTAGAGGGGATAAGATGGAAACAATTAATCCAATTGTAACTCAGTGGTGCGAAAAAGCTTTAGAAGACCCACAACAATTTTGGTCAGAAGCCGCTACGAAATTGCACTGGTTTCGCAAATGGGATCATATTTATCAAGATAACTCCCCAACATTTAAATGGTTCTCTGGTGGACTGACAAACCTATCATACAACTGTCTTGACCATCATGTTAATAACGGGTGGGGAGGTCACGCAGCTATAGCGTACGCTAACGAAAGAGGTGGAAGGCAAATCCTTACATACTCAACGTTACTTCACAGAGTAAAGGAGGCCTCGGCTGCACTAAGAGGCATGGGGGTCACAAAGGGAGATCGCATAACCATATATATGCCTGTTTGTCCAGAGGCTTTGATACTAATGTTGGCAACAGTCAGAATTGGTGCTATTCATTCGGTTATTTTCGCTGGATTTGGAGCTGGCGCTATAGCTGACCGAGTCAATGCTAGTGGGTCCAAACTCATATTTACCACTGACATTACATATAGAAAAGGAAAGGACATAAACTTAAAGGAGATCATCGATTCTGCAATCGAGTTGGGTTTAGACTCAGTCGAACATGTGATTATACTTCCCAGAGGAAAAGAGAAAATAAATCATACGAATGGCAGATATGTTTTATGGTCTGATTTCCTTAAGCATGGTATGAATCAAGATAATCATTATGAATTAATGGAGTCCAATGATCCAGCGTATATACTTGCAACATCCGGCACGACTGCAAAACCTAAACTAGTCGTCCATGTACACGGTGGCTATCAAGTTAATATATTCAGTATGGGACGTTGGTGTTTTAACATAAAGCCAACTGATGTTTGGTGGGCTATGTCTGATATTGGTTGGGTGGTGGGTCACAGTTACATACTGTACGCCCCATTACTTTTAGGTAGCACGACTATCGCTTACGAGGGAGCCATTGACCATCCGGAGCCAGACTCTGTTTGGAAACTCATAGAAGAATTTGGCGTAACAGGCCTTTTCACATCGCCTACGGCGGTAAGATCACTAATGAGATACGGAGAAGACTTGACTGAAAAGTACGGGGTCCCGTCCCTCGATCGAGTCTTTTGCGCGGGAGAAGTCTTAAATGTTCCCGCATGGGAATGGTTACAAAAAAAGGTGCTCAAAGGCCGGGTGCCTGTAATGGACCATTGGTGGCAAACTGAAACTGGCGGCCCAGTTGTTGGTAATCCATTTGGTCTTTCGATCCTGCCCATAAAACCTGGTTCGGCTGGAATTGCTTTACCAGGGATAGACTTGGCTGTAATGACGCCGGATGGACTACCTTGTCCGGTTGGAGAGAAGGGGATTCTAGTAATAAAATCACCCTTCCCTAGCTTAACACCGGGGCTATGGGGAGAAGACGAGCGCTACAAAAAAGACTATTGGGGACATATACCGGGAGTATACTTTACAGGGGACGCGGCCCATATAGATGAAGACGGTTATGTGTGGTTTGCGGGCCGCGCTGATGAAGTTATTAAGATCGCAGCTCACCGGCTTGGTACCATCGAAGTAGAAACGGCGTTTATGAAGCATCAGGCTGTGGCAGAAGCGGGTGTCACGGGTAGGCCAGATGAAGTAAGGGGAGAGGTCATATCCGCATTCGTAGTTTTGAAAGATAATTATAGACAATCTAATAACTTAAAGAAGGAATTGATCCAAACCGTGCGAAGAGAACTCGGCCCTATAGCAGTTATCGGTGATCTGAATTTTGTAGATATGATTCCTAAAACTAGAAGTGGTAAAATCATGCGCCGTGTATTTAAATCTGTTGTTTTAGATCAGGATCCGGGCGATATAACAACTATAGAAGATGAAGGGTCTGTGGATGAAGCTCGTCAAGCGTGGCAGAAAATGAAGGAAGCTCTTAATAATTAAGATGGCCCCTAATATAGGGATGTAAATGAATACAGCAAACTGTATACCTGGATTTTTGAAGTCAGGAAAGTGAAAACCAACTCGAGCATAGGTCAGGTCACCTGTAAATGTCTAACAATGATAAAAAACTATCTATATTACCCGGAGAATGGATTTCTCTCGATCTTGAAACAACAGGCCTCTCTCCAAACAACGATAAAATTATAGAAGTAGGAGCTGTGAAATTCAAAGGATCTGAAATAATCGATACCTTCAGCTCTTTTGTTAACCCACACAGTAATTTAAGTCCTTTCATCAAGAAATTTACGGGTATTACTCAACATAATGTCGATAACGCACCTGAACTGAATACAGTAATCAGAGCCTTAATATCATTCATAGGCTCGTTACCAGTTATTGGACACAACATTAACTTCGATCTACGCTTCCTAGATGCGAACGGGTGCCATTTAACTAATTCTACATGCGACACCTGGGATATGGCGTATGTTTTCTTTCCGTCTCTTTCTAAGTATTCTCTACAGGCACTGACCAAAACCATGGCCATAGACCATTTGAATCCACATAGGGCCTTAGAAGACGCGAAAGCAACGAAAGATCTATTTATAAGACTTGTGGACCGTGTGTTAGCAATGGACCTTTACCTGCTCTCAGGAATCCGAGAACTTACCTATCGTTCATCTTGGAGCCTACATTACCTAATGAATCGCCTGGAAACCCTAAAAACCTCCCAAAATAAAGGTGCCTCACTGCTAGAGACACCTTATACGGCTTTCGTTGGAGGAAGATTTAAGTCGGCGAAACCCCTTAAGCCTAATAATCATAACACTCCACTAGATATAGACCTGGTAACCTCTCTGTTTGATAAAGAAAGTCCACTAGCCGAATATCTGGACGTATATGAAGAAAGGTCAGAACAACTGGAAATGGCACGTGCCGTCGCTGAATCTATTAACAGTGGCGGAAGACTAATTATTGAGGCAGGAACAGGAGTGGGGAAATCTTTAGCCTATCTCGTTCCAGCAACTCTCTACGCTCTTTTAAATAACAAACGCGTAGTTATTTCTACCAACACAATAAATTTACAGGAACAATTGTTGAATAAAGATGCCCTAATAGTTAAGAAACTCTTGGAAACAATAAATGATATACCTGATGATTCAATAAGATTTGCCCAATTAAAGGGTCGCGCTAACTACATTTGCTTAAAACGATGGTCACACCTACTTAACGAGCCATTAATTAGTGAGGATGATGCCCGTTTCCTGGCAAAAACAATGGTTTGGTTAACAACAACGAAGACTGGTGATAAGGGAGAAATCAATTTCGGTAATCGTTCTAATTCATTAAATTGGGATCGAATATCTGCTCTAGGTACATACAACTGTCTGAGTAAAGGAGGTGATTGTTTTTTAAGAACATCAAGAGAAACAGCTACTAGTTCACATGTGACATTTGTAAATCATTCTTTACTGTTATCTGACTTGACGTCAGAAGGATCAGTAATACCGGAACACGATATTCTGATTATTGATGAGGCTCACCATCTCGAAGAAATAGCTACCAAACAATTTGGGTTTACATTGAGCGAAAAATCTCTAACTGATCACATACAAGAATTAAAAGATTACGTGAATATTGCCCAAGACTTCAGAACGAAATCGGCTAATTCAAAAATTAGCGACACTCAAATCAAATTAATGAAGAAATACACGGATATTATCGTAGAAGCCTTATCTAACCTAGACAATCATAGTGTTGATTTTTTCAAAATGCTGACAAAGATGCTGATAACTTCTCGTGCAAAACCAGGAGCCAAAATTCAAGACTGCCGAGTTACAGAGAGTGTTAGAGCTAGGTCTGATTGGCTTGACCTGAAGATACACTGGGAGAATCTCGATGTAATTCTCTCGGAACAAGGAAGTGCACTTCTTAAATTAAAATCGCTTTTTGAAATTCTTGATGAATCTGTTTTTAAAGAAGATGATAATGTTATTGCTGAGTTAGATTCATGCCATCATGCTAATTTGCAATTAAGGGATCGTCTGAATGAATTTGTTTATAGTCCATCTACCAGTAACATATACTGGATTAACTACAGAAGTACCAACGATGATATAAATATTAATTCTGCTCCATTGCACGTTGGATCAGAACTTGAGAAGCTACTATTCTCTAGAAAAGATACTGTCATATTAACTGGAGCTACACTAAGCACTAACGAAAACTTCAATCACATAGTAGAAACAACTGGTTTTAGGAACGCAAAAGAGATTCTTTTAGGTTCTCCATTTAACTATCCCGAAGCTGCTTTAATATGTATTCCATCGAATATGCCAGTACCGAATTCAGCAGCCTATCAATCGACTCTGGAGAGCATTATAAAAGAGGCTGTGTTATCTGCAAATGGGCATACAATGGCGCTTTTTACGTCACATGCAGCACTTAGGTCAACCGCCAATTCTATTCGACGTGATCTAGAGCTTCAAGGCATTAATCTTTTGACCCAAGGTATAGACGGAACGCCACGCCAGTTGACTACAAATTTTATGAAATCCCCTCGCGCTCTACTAATGGGCACGGCTAGTTTCTGGGAGGGAGTTGATCTTCCAGACAATTCTCTTAAAGTTCTCATTGTGGCACGTTTGCCTTTCAACGTGCCCACAGACCCTGTATTCTCCGCCAGATCGGAATTATATGATAACCCATTTAGTTGCTATGCCATACCTCAAGCAATATTACGACTTAGACAAGGATTTGGACGTCTTATTCGTACAGGTAATGATAAAGGTGTGGCAATTCTGCTAGATGGCCGTCTTACCTCTATGAAATATGGTAAATCCTTTGTCGATTCTCTCCCACAAGGGACATTTAATTTTTGCGATTTTAAACAGTTGCCGGAACAGGTATTTCAGTGGATTAATAAATAGTATTTGATCGACAAAGACTACCTGTTGTATACTGCAAAGAATTTTAAATGCACGACGATAAAAGAGCATATTTTATCGAGTTCTCCTAAATGAATGTTTGTTACGATGATCCTCTAGACTTAGATAACACCCTTGGAAGCGGCCAGGCCTTCCGATGGCGTCGAGAGAAAGACTGGTATCACGGAGTAATATTCGATAACATAATTAAATTGCGGTCTGTACCTAATGGAATAGAATTCTATTCCGCCCCAAGTGACGAATCCACAATAGCGCCTATCATAGATCACTATTTCCGTATTGATGATAATCTTAACGAAATCCAACACTCTATCACTACGGACGAGCATATAGCCAAAGCAATACGGCTTTATCCACGAATGCGACTGCTTAGGCAAGATCCTTGGGAGACTCTCATATCCTTCATTTCATCAGCAAATTCCAACATCCCTCGTATTACAACGAATATTGAAGATATTTCTAAAACTCTAGGAAATAAATTAGTCCTGGGCGATCATATTAGAAGCACTTTCCCGAGCGCCGAAGTTTTGGCTAAAGCTGGGGAAAGTATTCTCCGAGAGCTTGGTCTGGGATTTAGGGCCAAGTATATACACGCTGTTGCAAAAATTATAGCAACAGGGGACTTGGATCTGTTTGCACTAAGGGAGATGGATTACAATCAGGCCCTGGAAGCACTGTTGGATCTACCAGGAGTAGGTGATAAAGTGGCTAATTGTGTGTTGCTCTTCTCGCTAGACAAAATGGAGGCTTTTCCAATAGATGTGTGGATCGAACGTGCCATTAGGGAATGGTACTTCAAGGAAGTCGCCTCCCTTCCAACAAAAACAGCATTGCGCCCATGGGCGCAGAAACGTTTCGGTAAATATGCAGGCTACGCTAACCATTATTTATTTCACAATAGACGTCTTCAGGACAAAAGCTAGTTATACTTTACTGATTAAACACCATCTGACCAATGTTGAAGGCGCACTTTTCCTGTGATATTCTACCCTAGAGTCGGGGAGTGGCGCAGTTTGGAAGCGCACCTGCATGGGGTGCAGGGGGTCGCTGGTTCAAATCCAGTCTCCCCGACCATATATATTCTTGCTTTACCTTTTGTTTCCTATTTATTTTAATTACCAATATTTGATGCTGAGCATAAATTAATACAAATTCCAGAGGACATTGGTCTTAGAAGATTTGATGACCTTGCTAATAGAGAATAGCAGTGATTCCGCAATGGAAAACTCAGAATATATAAGATTAAGAGGATCACCATTAGTTAACATATTAGACCTTTAGAGGATATTTATTGAATCAATATTCCCACAGCCATAGACACTACGGCGAGGCAATGCTAACCGTCGAAGATGCGTTAGCACGCATCCTGAGTTTCTTTCATGTCCTAGAGACGGAATACAAACCTATTCTTGATTCGCTGGGTCAAGTTCTTGCCGACGATGTGATGTCCTTACAAGACATCCCTTCAATGGCCAACTCTGCGATGGACGGGTATGCTATACAGGCTGAAAATGTCAAAGGAGCATCACACGATTCCCCCATATCATTGGACATAATCGGTCATGTCGCTGCCGGGGAATTACCTAAAGTTACGGTCAGCCCCGGTACTGCTGTACGTATAATGACTGGCGCCCCGTTGCCTGTAGGTGCCGACTCTGTCGTTCCATTTGAAGACACAGATGAGCTAACTAGAAGAGAGACTCAGCAGGATATGTCAAAAATATCCGTTAATTTGGAGGTCGAAAAAGGCTCTGATGTGCGTCCTGCGGGGCAAGATATAGAAAACGGTCAATTAGTGCTCACGAGAGGCACAATCCTACGACCGTACGAAATAGGAGTTCTCGCATCTCTCGGACACGCGCAAGTCAAAGTTATCCGACGCCCTATCGTCGGCATACTTTCAACGGGAAATGAACTTATGGAGCCAGGCGACACATACGATCCTTCGAAGATATACAACAGCAACGGATTTAGTGTGGCCGCCGCGGTAATACGTTATGGAGGGCTGCCTAAGCAGATTGGCATTGCAAGAGACAATTTAGATTCTATTGAAACTATGCTGCGCAAGGGTTTAGAGTCTGATATACTCATCACTTCTGCTGGAGTATCTAAAGGTGACTATGACATGGTAAAGGATGTACTATCTTCACACGGCGATATCGACTTCTGGTCTGTAAAGATGCGGCCCGCCAAGCCGCTGGCTTTTGGTGTTCTCAGAAGTGATACGAAGAAACGCGTACCTCTCCTTGGCCTACCAGGCAATCCTGTTAGTGCTATCGTGGCGTTTGAACAATTTGCCAGGCCATCACTGTTTAAGATGATGGGTAAGACTAGATATGCTAAGCCTAGCGTGAAAGCAATATTAGAAGAACCAATCTACAACACGGATAATCGTAGAGTATACGCAAGGGTCATTGTGGAAAAGAAAAATGAAGTCTATCACGCCCGATTAACAGGCCATCAAGGCTCAAACCTGCTCACGTCTATGGCCAATGCTAATGGTTTAGCCATATGTCCTGAAGATCAAGCCATAAAAAAAGCAGGAGAGTTTGTAGAAGTTCAGATGTTAGACTGGCCGGAGGAAGTATTTTAATGGAAAATCAAGAACGTCCCAACGAGGAAAATTGTGTACAGCAACGATTCGTTATTGATATCGATAATGCTGAAGATCTAAACAGATCTGCTGCCTTAATGATATTAAATCGCATGAGTTACGTTAGCCAACAAATATTTGATGAAGCTACTCCATCATCTGAAAAGGCGAAAGAGTACGTAGATCGTATTGTAGACTACGACAGTCAGCAATCAGATTATCTTCTACCAGACACTCCTTTGAAAGAAGCCACTTTTAGGGTTCTACTTGCTTCAGGCAACAAACCAATGAGTGCCGAAGAGATTAGTGAAGTTCTATCGGAAAAGTGGTCTATGACAGCATATCCAAGAGATTTATCGCCCAAAGTGATTCAAAGACTCTTAGAACACAGTGACTCGTACTGTATCATCAAAACATCATGAACAATATAGATTATATATTGTTTGTCTGATCTATTTGATTTATGCACATAGATGAACAGAATTAGACTGAAAGCGGCGGGCGCATCTATGCATCCTCTTTAGGTTTTCTTCTCTTTCCCACGACCTCTACAGCCTCCGAAACAACCATAGGAGAGTGTATTTCCACCTTCTTACTCGTCTTTTTCTTAAGCTTTTTGGCCTCGCGCTTGGGAACATGTCCTCTAGCCATCTAAAAATCCTCCCTCAAAAACTACGAAGTTTACCATGTGTTGCAAAGTCTAGGATAAAGCCCTCAATGTGTAAAGAGAAATCACTTTTATATTTTACTTAGAAATAAGTGCCCGTCTACGTTAAAACGGTATGTTACACTGACCTACCTGTATTGTATAAGGGGAAACCATCTCGCATATCTGGAAACCGTATCGGAAACCTTATAGCGCTTTCTACAGGATCATATGTTCTCAATTTCGCTTCACATCACCATTTAGAACACACTCATGCTAAAATGAGCTAACACTCTGGATAAACGTCTGACGAAATGCTCATACCTCTGATTGTGATCTAAGTTAATTAACAACATCGATCTGATTATCTAGGTCACTCATTGTTCGCTAAAGGTCTGTCAAACAGACTCTTTAAAACAGGCGTATTGTCAATATGAGAAGTGATTGATTATAATTAGCTACACTTTCAAAAAAAGGAGCCTACTTCATGGGTGAATCGCTCGCATTTTTTCGTGGACGAATTGTTCCGCTATCGGAAGCCAAAGTAAGTGTTACAACTCATGCCTTGCATTATGGTACAGCTGTGTTCGAAGGCATTAGGGGAAACTGGAATGAGAAACACAAATCCATGTATGTTTTCCGAATGCGAGAACACTATGAACGATTCCTGCAAGGCTGTAATATAATGATGCTCGATATTCCCTACAATGTCGAAGATCTGTGTAAAATTACCAAGGACTTAATTCAAAGCTGTGGCTACAAGGAAGATGTTTACATCCGACCTCTAGCATACAAGAGTGAGGAACGGGTAGCTAATCTAAAATTACAGGAATTAGAAAGTGATTTCACATTAGTTATTGTGCCCTTCGGCGCATATATAGAAACGGATGGCGCCATTAATTGTTGCACTTCATCTTGGAGAAGAATGGATGATACCATAATTCCTCCACGAGTCAAGATTTCTGGTCATTATGTTAATAGCATCTTGGCTAAAACTGAAGCCGTACTATCTGGATTTGACGAGGCTATAATGTTGAATCAAGACGGCTCCGTATCTGAAGGTTCTGGAGAAAATCTTTTCTTTATCTCTAACGGAATCATGAACACACCTCTAGTCGCCGATAACAACTTAACTGGTATTACCAGAGACTGTGCTATCAAGCTAGCGCAAAATGAGCTTAACATTCCAGTTGTAGAACGTACTATCAGACGTAGCGAACTCTATTTAGCTGATGAAGTCTTCCTAACCGGAACCGCTGCGCATATCACCCCTGTTGGCCAATTAGATAGTAGGCCAATTGGAAATGGCGGAGTTGGACCCATCACCAAGCAGATAAAAGATTTGTACGTTAAAATTATTCGTGGCAATGACGTTAAGTATCTTGATTGGTGTACTCAAGTAGCTTTAGAAGAAATATAGAATTAAAGTTAGTCCTACATCTAAAACAATGTTTACATTCACTATAGACTATCTCATCCTAATTATTCTTGCATCAATAGGCGTCATCCAATTAGGAGCTCTATATGGTGGCCTTAAAGGTCTTCTTTTCTCCAAATCCATAGTCTTTACTCATTTTGTCGGTTTCAGCTTACCAGTCACCGCCTTCACGTGGTTCTTTATGACAGACTCTAGAAACATTAATGATTATGCTGGAGGACTAGACTCCAATATCCAGGCTCTGTTGTTCTTTTTGGGAGCTTTAACAGGTTGGATCCTTACGACAATCCTTTCATTCATTATCAATATTCACATGAAAAGGAAAGATCTCTCTCCATTTGAGGGGCTAGATTCGCTTAAAAAGACTAATTATTTCAATGACCTAATCTTCAACCTAAAATATTGGCGGTCCAATTGGCGTCTACAGATGAAGCGTTATTTGTTGCGATAAACGGATTAGTAGGTCAATCTCACCTGGTAGATGAGATAGTCACTTTGATAGTCAGTGATTATCTCGTACCTGCAGGACTGGGTCTATTACTGCTTGCCATGTGGTTTATCGGAAAAAGCCAGAACATAAGAGAAGAATATCAAATAGGAGTCTTCGTGTGTTTAACATCCATGGCATTGTCGAATCTTGCCGTTCTGGTGATCAACATCTTCTATTCCAGAGCAAGGCCATTTATCGACCACGATGTTAATTTATTGTTTTATGAACCAACAGATCCATCGTTTCCTTCGAACTCAATAGCAGCGACATGTGGCATTGCCATGGGTATTTGGGGAGTAAACAGACGACTTAGTATTATGCCTCTGATACTAGTAGGGTTCTATGGACTGGCACGGATATATGCAGGTATACACTATCCCCTTGACATAATAGGAGGAGCTGCAATCGCAGCACTGGTAACGTTCTTTGTTTTCAAATTAAGCAAATTAGTTAGACCCCTATTGACCGGCGTTCTCAGGATTGGTCGGATACTGTGTCTTGCCTAATTACAAAAGCTTGATACATATTTGCCAACTATTCAAACATGAGGAATAATCTTATATCATCTCTAGAAACTGTTTTTATTACAAAAAGCAAATTAAGGAGGACATCAGAGTGAATTCTGTAAGTAATAATAGGGTAGCGATCATAACGGGGGCAGGAAGTGGTATTGGTAAACATACTGCCCTAAGATTTCTAGAAGATGGGTACAACGTTGTGCTGGCAGGGCGTCGTTTAGAAACTCTCGAATGTACGAAAAGGGACTCTAAGCATAATGGATCAAGGGTGTTATTAATACCTACAGACGTAAGCGACCCTAATTCCATAAGACAACTATTCAGCAAAACAGCTGAGCAATATGGCCGATTAGATGTTTTATTCAACAACGCCGGTATCGGTTCGCCACGTGATATTTTATTCGAAGATCTCGATTTTGCGCAATGGAAGGCCGTGGTTGACACTAACCTTACAGGTTCATTCATTTGCTCACAGGAAGCATTTAAATTAATGAAATCTCAAACGCCAATGGGAGGTCGAATAATTAACAACGGTTCGATATCTGCGCACGTGCCTCGTCCCAATTCAGCACCTTACACTTCCACCAAACACGCCATCACCGGCCTAACGAAAGCCACTTCATTAGACGGGCGTAAATACAACATTGCCTGCGGGCAAATAGACATAGGAAACGCCCATACCGCTATGACTGCACGGTCTGAATCTGGTACTGCCCAAGCCAACGGCACAATCATGATTGAACCCACTATGGACGTCGATAACGTTGCCAAGGCCGTATTGTATATGGCAAGTCTTCCATTAGACACCAATGTTCAATTTATGACAGTTATGGCTACAACAATGCCATACATAGGCCGGGGTTAACAGATATACTATAAGAGACGCCATCACTAAATTCAGCTAACCAGCCAGTCACACAAAGTAACGCTTATTCTACTGACGTAGAATATCTATTCGAGGATTTGCCGTATGCCTTTCAAGTCCGCTCCAATAATTATTTTCTCTCTATAGTAAACTATAGGCCGCCTGATCAACCTTGGTTCCTTAAGCATAAGGGGCAACAAATCTTCGTCTGTCAAATGAGCTTTGGAAACGTTCAGTTTCTTAAAAGAAGGACTCCGCCAAGAGAATATTTCGCTTGGACTAATTATTTCTAATAATTCTGTCAGTTCATCTTCTGTAAAACGTTCTTTGAAAAAGTCCCTCTCTATTACACAGATCTCGTGTTGTGACAGCAACGCTCTCACTTTCTTGCATGAGCTTCATTTATTCCAGGTGTAAAAATGCGCTACAGGCATATAAAACTCCTTCCTGTCCTATGAAACATATTCACTCATAAATCACATTCGTGATTGCCTATATCGAAATTTGAAAGAAGTATTCATTATAGGTAGGATTTGTATAGCCACGAAGCATAAATCGCTAAGAAAACCAAACTGTCCATTACACACGTTCTCTATGTTTAGGTCTAATCATGATTCTTTGCAAACAATAACTTTCTAATCTTCAACTCTTACGATACTACCTATAGAATTAACCACATCTAGTCCCTTCAATACCGTTATTGCCCGTCTTAATGATACTTCTTTCGCCTTATGAGTCATAAGAACTATCTCGGCACCACGAATCTTCTGCTGTGTTTCCTTCTGTATTGCTGAAGAAATACTTATCTCAAGATCGCCTAATATTTTACATACCTTGGCAAATACCCCTGGGCTATCAGAGACATTAAGTCTTATATAATACTTAGTCTGGAGCTCAGTTATGGGCCTAATCTCCAGATTGTTTGATACACGTTTTGGTATATTTGTTCCGTTCTTCTCATTAATACTTATGGCTAAATCGACGATATCACCAATTATCGCACTAGCTGTAGGACGGGGCCCTGCCCCGGGTCCACTAAACAATACTTTACCCGCCAGATCGGTTTCTATCTCGATAGCATTCAGTACTCCATCAACCTTACCTATCATCTCTTCCAAACGCACAAAGGCAGGATGAACCCTAACTTGTATCAAGTCCTCACGGCGGCTAGCAATCGCTAATAATTTAATTACGTATCCCAACTCCTTGGCATATATAAAATCCTGAGTTGTCAGTTCGGTTATGCCCTCACAATACACATCTGTATCTTTTACAGTCCGCCCAAAAGCCAAGGTGGAAAGTATTGCCAATTTATATGCCGCATCAATCCCTTCTACATCATTACTGGGATCGGCTTCTGCATATCCCAATGATTGCGCCTGACTAAGAGCTTTGTTGAAACCCAATGTTTCCTTATCCATTTTTGTCAGGATATAATTGGTAGTGCCATTGATTATTCCATATATATTAATGATTGCATTAGCAGACAGGTCTCTGCACAATGGCCCTATTATAGGGATAGCTCCTGCGACACTAGCCTCGAATAGGACCCGGACACCTTTCTCTCGAGCCGCAGTCATTATAGCTGTGCCATGTTTTGCCATCACTTCCTTATTTGCAGTAACAACATGCTTCCCACATTCGATCGCCTTTAAGATAAATTCAAAGGCCGGTTGTTCTCCGCCAATTACCTCTATAATTACATCCACGTCTTCGTTATGCAAAATGTCATTATATCTGCAGGTAAAAAGATCTTGTGATAATTTCACAGACCGTGCCTTAGTGAGATCTTTAACAAGTACTTGTTCTACTGACAGAGGCCTACCTACCAAGCTTTCTAGGTAATCCTTTTTTTGAGCCAGTACTTCTGCCACTCCAGTTCCGACAACGCCCATACCGAGCAAGCCAATTCCTAATGACTTCTTCATTTTAACGCCATCCAATCACGTAAGATTTTAAAACCCTAGCTGCTGAAGTGGACTCTTTGGAACAGGTGTAGGAGTAATGGAAGATGATATCCCAAGCTGAGCTATCATCCAATTATAAATATCTGAATTAAACAGAGCAAAAACTTCGTGATTCTCTCGTTCTTCATTAAGCCAATTCTGAAGTGCGTTAGTCTTAAGCTTCTCTCTACTCGCTGAGTCTATTTCACGTGCCTGCTGATGTTCTGTAATCATAAAGAAGATAAGATCAGTATTCGTAGGATTTTCATAGTCCGACGTTGGATCACTTAACTTACCTGGTTCCAACGAGAATATAATATCGTCGAAATTTTCAAAAATACCAGGAGTCACCCAACCTACCTCTCCACCCTTGCGTACTGTTTCAGGGTCATCTCTAGAGAATTCCCTAACAATACTTTTATATAGAGCTCTGAGTTGCTCTGCATCCTTGGTGTCACCAATGGTATCTTTGAATTTATCCTGCATGATTGCAATCGCATCGTTTTGCCGCATTGTCAGGCGATATAAATGCACATGCTCCCCTATACTAGGAACAGATTCGCCAATATACTGACGGAATCGTCCCCTTAGCATGGATTTTCTTATCAAATCCCGGTGTTCCGATTCAGAAAGCTGAATGGCATTTAAATACTGAAGGTAACTTTCGCGGAATTCCCTATCTAGCTGCTTAGAAGTTTTGGATCCATCTGAACGAGGTCCTATAAGATCCTTTATATAGTTTTTCACTTCGTCTTCAGATACGGTGACTCCTAAGCTGGGTGCAGACTGGGCTATGATCTCATTTTCGACTATGACTTGGAGCGATTGGAAAATTTCCGTGCTTGTACTGAACTGACCGCCAAAAAATTCAGCACCTTTTTGCTTGACACGCAGCAATTTAACCATATCGCCACGAGTATATTCTACATCATTCACTTTAACGACCAACTGCTGAGGTGGCACAACAAAAATAATCACATATCCAGCGACTATTATGCCCATGACCACCAGAAGCGAAAATCCAATTAGTCCAAGAGCAATACGCTGCCTTCGCTGTCCTTCTCTTGTCAAATCAGGATCGCGTCTACGGTCACCTATAAACGGTGTTTTTCTCTTGCTTACCACCCTTCACTACCCAATCTTTACGAATTAATCCTCGGAATTTTCACGAGTCTAACTTATACCTTTTCATTTTCATCAGATACAGCTTCTGAAAGTTTCTGATCTTCTTTCTCGATCCCTGCAGAGTCTTCTGAATCGTGTTCTAATGCAACAGCATCCACTGACTCTGGCGTTTCATCAACTTCCTCAGTGGTTGCTGTCTCAGTTGCAACTGCATCCACTGATTCTGGCGTTTCATCAACTTCCTCAGTGGTTGCTGTCTCAGCTGCAACTGGCCTACGACGAGGTGACCAGCTTTGAGCAGGCATACGATGATCCTGACTCAATGGCAACATCGCCAACATCCTAGCGCGCTTAATTGCAGATGCCAAACGCCTCTGGTGTTTAGCACAAACACCAGTCCTTCTTCTACCCTCCATTTTAAATCTTTCTGAAAGAAATCTTCTAAGGCGATCCACATCTTTGTAATCTATATGCTTAACTTTATCAACGCAAAAATTACAAATTTTCCTACGAGCATAGTATCTGGGACGGCCTCCTGGGCGTCGCCCACCGGAGGATCCTGGTCTTCCACCTTGAAACCCTGGTCTTCCACCTTGAAACCCTGGCCTTCCGCCTTGAAACCCTGGCCTTCCGCCTGGACCCGATCTTTCACCGCCTCCCTGTCTTCCACTACTAGATGTTGTTGTCATTGTCATTTCCTAACTATCTATATAATAATATAACTATCTGAGCTACCAAGGTAGGTCTTCAGCATTTTCAACTGATACGCTGGCGCCAACTTCACCATCTCCCGATGATTCCGCGTTAGAACTTCTGTCCAAGAATAACACGCTGCTAGCGACTATTTCATTTCTAAAACGCATTTGTCCGTCTTGTCCCGTCCATGAATGACTCTTAAGCCTGCCCTCGCAAAATACCCTGCGACCTTTGGCTAAATATTGATTACACCGTTCCCCCAATTGATTCCAAGCCACTATAGTAAACCATTCCGTTTCTTGTCGTCGTTCACCATCGGAAGTAGTATAACTACGTCCTGTAGCCAGACGAAAGGAGGTTACCGGATTACCATTAGGTGTATATCTCATTTCAGGATCGGTTCCCACATTGCCGATAACTAACATTTTATTCAGTCCGGCCATCAGTTCTCTCCTTTCTGAGAGTTAATAATAAATTCGGCACGTAACAATTAGCATAGAATACTAGATTTTCGTCAACAGATATCTAAGTATATCTTCTGAGGCATTTAGACTTCTGTCCAACTCTTTAACACTCTGAGTGTCAAGTTCAAATTTAGTAAGCGTGTATGTTCCTTCTTGGAACTTACGTATCGGATAGGCTAGTTGACGTAGACCCCAATTATCCTGCTCCAAAACGGATCCGCCATGTGAATTAACGTACTCTTCAATTTTTTCCCCTGTAGAAGATACCTGATCTTCATTAACCTCTGGGCTGATGACCAACACAAGCTCATAATTCCGTTTTAGCTGACTAACCAATATAGATTCCCCTTTAAAGTTTCTGCTTGGGATAACAAACCCTATAAATTATAGCATGCCTAAACACTAGGCTACAACGCGATACATCAACCCTAGGTTCAGCTTCGCAGAAATAAGGATTCTCAAAATAGCTAACATAGAGTTATGCTCCTGTATTTATACAGCTAACCAAATCCAAATATCTAGTAGATTTACGCCTAACCACTATCAATTCATGTCTTCGGGAAGCCCTTGTTATTCCATACTCTTTTTACTAGGATAGGTTTATAACAATATACGAGATTTCTGGAGCGATAACATGACCGATAAATGGATACCATCGAAAAAGGATATAAAATCCTATTTGGAAGACAGAAGGAACTGGGGGAGATGGGGAGAACATGGATCTTTAGGGGCAATTAACCTGATCGATAATAATAAACGAATCCAAGCAGCGGAGCTTGTTAAGACTGGGCGCAACATCTCTTTGAGTCGCCCATTACCTGTCGAATATTCTCTGGAAAACCCCCAACCTGCTCAGCATTATCTCCAAATCTGGGATAGACCCCCTAATGGGGGAGCTGCTGTAGATTACTATGGAGTCCTGTACCACGGGACAGCTACTACTCACATCGATGCGCTATGTCACGTATGGGATGAAAATGGTATGTGGGATGGACGCGATCCATCAGAAACCATCACCTTTTCGGGAGCTAAATACGGCAGCATAGACGCCTGGCACGAAGGAATAATGACTCGAGGTATTCTGCTAGACGTGCCAAAATATCGTAAAAAACCCTACGTGACTCTGGATGAACCCGTCCACGGATGGGAACTCGATCAAATCGTCAACCAACAAGGAGTCAATTTAGAACCTGGGGACGCGGTTTTTGTCTATAGTGGACGTGAAGCATACGCAAGAAGTAATGGTGAGATTTGGTCTGACCGCATTCATAATGGGGCACGCCCCGGATTGCACG
>CAYSLK010000013.1:0-13465 GCA_964431885.1 uncultured Dehalococcoidia bacterium
GGGCATCAGGATCATCCTGTAATAGTTCAGGATAATAATATCTAATAATAATTGCACAGGAGCCTGACGGCACTACGAAGAAACGGTCTCCTCTAAATGTGTTGAGAAATCGCTAAGCGAAAGGTATAGCCTCAGTCCAAAATCCTGTATTGAAGGCAGGTTGCCCACAGCAGGTCTGTTTCTTCTGAAAATCCAGATCTACCCCGAATCTCCTCAACACTCGAACAACACTCTCACCTACGTTGGGGTAGAATTGATCAATGATACACGTTACGAAGAGGGAAGCTTCCACAGGCTCTCGTTGATTCAAAGATCACTCCTATGTGCAATACGGATCAGTGTTTTTGTTAGTATAATGTGTGAAGATTAGAATTATACGACTACGTAATTTATTCCATAAATTACGAATCCTGTTATCCAGCCCAAGATAAATGTTGCCCATGACGCGAATATCCAACCCTCATTTCTATTGTTTGCCTGACCGTTGGCTTCAAGATAGCCTAATAATCCAATTAATCCTTTAGTAACATTCCAGACGGTAATAGTGTTTACTCCAAATATTATTCCTACAGTGAACCCTACAATAGCCCAACTGAGTGGAGAGTCCAGCCAGTGTTTTAATGACTCAAGCATAATTAACCCTACCCTTCACTTTATAGAATATACTTGGAATCTATAGCGATTAGATTCCAGTATGTACAATTGTCCAAGCGAATCAAATTTAATAGAAACTGGACTCCAGAAATAAGGCTCACATTGCGACGATATGTCGTAAGGCGTGCTAAGTTGCGAAGGTAGATCAGGGATGAGGTTTGAAATGTCCCTGGTTACCTGTTCGTCTGGGTTGGCTTTTAGGAAATCCTGAGCCCATTTAGAAAGCGTGGCTTGTCCTTTCAGATTCAGCAAAAAATTACCGGAAGGATCGAAGATCTGGACTCGCTCATTGCCCCAGTCGGCCACATAGACACGTCCTTCTTTATCTACTGTTACTCCAGATGGTCTATATAGCTGCCCGTCTTTGTTACCTGATTCTCCGAAGATTTTTAAAAGCTGCCCGCTATCAGTAAATTTTTGAATACGATCGTTTCTCCAGTCGGCTACGTAGATATCGTCGTCCTTGTCTATGGTTATACCCCAAGGGAGATTAAATTGCCCTTCGCCCGTACCCTGGGTACCCCAGCTAAGAATGTAGTCACCGTTTGTTGTAAACTTTTGCACCCGATTATTATTCTGGTCTACAACATATACATAGTCGTCGGAGTCTATAACTATGCCTGCTGGTCCGTCTAAGTTTCCCTGAGCACTTCCGTAAGATCCCCATCTGGATAGATATTTGCCCGATTTATCAAATACGCTAACCGTGTGATTGTATTCGTCTGTTATATATAATCGCTCAACACTATCAAATGCGATCGCCACCGGCAATGTAAATTGGCCTTCACCCATTCCGTATCCGTTACCATAGAATTCACCCAAGTATTCCTCTTCTAGATTACAAACACCTATTCTTATGGCTTTTGTTAATGATGGATCACTTCTGTTTAACACGAATATTTTCCCATCTTGACTTATAACTAAATCGTACGGCTGCGCAAATCCTCTGCCATTTTCACCATTATTACAAAGTCCGATAGTTTTTAAGTAATTAAGGGTTAGAGTTTCCCCTTTCGTTTCTATGTTCATATATATCCCTCTTTCATTTAGGAAAATCGAACTCAGTATTTTTACACGTATATAACCTAGTGCCTTGTAAAATTATCAATACGGCATAAACTGATTACGCGAGTTGGAATTCCCTGGTTGAAGTGATTAGTCTTAACATTTGCCCAACTCGTTTTTCCGATGTGTCGCCAGATATGTGCCCCCGAAGGTCTAGCTCTCCGTCTTCTGAGGCGAAGTTTACCAATGCAGAATATGTACTGTCGGAAACGTCTATCGGCCCGATAATGTCTAAGCATTCGTTTACAAATTGTTCTGGAGTGAACGTTCCTTCTACATTCTCAGCTAGGTGTTCTATGATGTTTCTTATACCAGGATTAGATATATTACTAATCTCTTTCGAAGCGAAATTAACCCTCTCTACTAATGCCCCACTATCTATCCATTCTTGCCCTTCATGCCAGCCTTCCACTGTTGGAGGTTGTAAAAGACCCTGTCCCATATAGAATGCTTGTTGTGCCAGTTGATGGACACCGAGTGTGGGCGTACGGTACGTTCCAGCGATGCGTACAGCCCCGACGACTAACTCTGCAGGTCCTTTCACTCTTGTAAAACGTACTTGTTCTGATTTGAAGTGCTCTGATGTAAATAAAGTCCGAAGTACGGAGCGAATTTCGTATCTCGAATTAAAGTAGCTTTCCATCATGGATCGTATAAGTTTCTCACCTTCGCAATCTATTTCATCAGCAACGAAGAACTGATACAGCCTGGTGGTAACGAACCTTGCGGTAGATTCTTGCTTGACAATTATCTTTACTATATCGTCTCCATTAAAATTACCTGTCTCACCTAAAAATGTCTTCATGCCATTATCGTGGTCGTTTTCCCTATATTCGAAATGCCAAGCTATTCGGGAATATGGCCATATCGAGTCCTTTTGGGCTCTAACAGACATGTATTCCGCATTTTTTAAAGTCCATCCAGTAAAGGCTCTGGAACATTCCTTTATATCGTTTTCAGTATAATTACCTATGCCCATGGAAAATAGTTCTAACAACTCTCTACCATAATTTTCGTTAATGGATCCTTTGTGATTTTCATTATTGTCGAGCCAAACAATCATTGCGGGGTCCTTAGACAATTCTACGAGCAAGTTGTCGAAAGTGCCCAGTCCGTGGTTACGGAACATATCTATTTGGTTTAATAAAGATCTCGCTTGATTTAGCTTGGCATAGCCCGTTGCAAAAAGACTGTGCCAAAACAGTGCTATTTTTTCCTCTAAGGGACATTGCGATGTAATCATTCGGTACATCCAATATCCGCCCGCTGAGTCTAGTCTGCGTAATTCCGATTGATCCCCATGGTAACGACGTATAATATCGTCAGGAAGATTCGCAGGAATTTGCGGGTGAAGCAATTCTTCAACTGTAGCTTCATATCCTTTGGCGAGACAATTTTGAATTTCAGCTCGGGTTGCCCCAAAACCAGCTCTTCTCATAAGATGAGCCATTAATGCTATATCTTTCTTATTCAATTTCGCCTCCTTGCACAATGGATTTAGTTTTAGGAACATTTAGGTTCTACTGGCGTCGTAAGGATCTTAGAACTTCTAGACGAAGCTAAATTGTTCAAAGGTTCCATTTACGATTGGTCTAGGGTCTATTTTTAGCCATTGTTCTAAAATAGTTGAATAAGTTGAACGAAAATCGTTATTAAAGAGTAGATCACCTTCCAGCTGATCTGCTTCGGCGAGTGATGGGTATTGACCGTACATGCCACCATGTACGTTTTTACCTATTACAAATGCACCTCCGCCGGATCCGTGATCTGTTCCAGAACCATTATCCTTGATTCGACGGCCGAATTCAGAGAATATCAAAATGATTACTTCGTCCTCTCTCCTGTGTTCTTTAAGATCGTCCATAAAATCGCCTACGGCACCTGCTACTTCTTTCCAAAGATTGGAGTGAGTTATCAACTCGCCTTGATGAGTATCAAAGCCTCCGTGTTGGGTATAGTAAATTCGAGTACCAAGGTCAGCAAACATCACTTGTGCAATGCTCTTCATACTTTGGGCAATAGAATTTGATGCGTATTCAACACTGGATGAATATAGTGCAGGGGCGGTTCTTAAAATATCAGCCCCCTTTAGCGCATCGGTCCCTGTTTGACCCAGAAAGTCCAAAACCGCGGTCTTACCATCTGTGCCAGCATACATTTGTGAGAATGCTGAAAGAATCCTATCTTTCTCTTGACTATTGTCAACGTCAGGGAAAAGACCGTAAGTCTCTAAATTGCCTACGGATGCGACAGGGACGCCGTGAGATGCTAAAGCCCTCGGTAGACCTCTACCAAAATTTACTCCTGTCAGGACGTTTTCTCCTGCAGGGTCGAGGCTCTTAATAGCTTGCGCCAACCAGCCATCTTTACCTATTTTGTCTGGTTCGGCGGTGTGCCAAATATCCATAGATCGGAAGTGAGATCTGTTCGGGTTCGGGTATCCGATACCGTTAATAATCGCGACGTTATTATCATCACATAGTCGTTTCATGGGAGCAATAGATGGTGAAAACCCGTAGTTGCCGTCCAACGCAAGAACGTTGTCCTCCTTTATGTTAACCGTTGTCCGAAAGTCGTAATAGAGACCTTCGTTATAGGGAACTACAGTGTTCAAGTAATCGTTACCACCGGACAATTGGATTACAACAACCGATGGATCTCTTTTCTTTGTTACCATCGTATACTCCTGTAGGCTTATGTATTTATGGGGCGAAGATACAGCTATACTTTACAATGAAGTAAGAACGTATTCAAGGGCGATAATAACTGGTAGAAGACACAATATTTAAGCTTTGACAAGTTTGAATAGTGATCATATAAGTGTATTTATATATCCCTGTTCATGTAGAACAATCGATTAGGGATTAATCGCCATACTATTGGACGTTGCGTTACCTTGCTGGTTCATCCTACTCTATATATCCTATGAGTTTTATTGACCAGTTCGTTTTAGGCCTTTTATAATGCTTATCGAAGTAGATCAGGGAGTAATTAATGAGGATACAGCAGTTAAATTCCCGTAAATTAGAATTTGACGGAATTGGTGATGCGATAGAACATTACTTCGATGCTGGATGGACTGATGGATTACCTGTTATTCCACCAACGGTTGAGAAAGTAAAGGAATTCCTGAATCATACTCCTTTAGGACCAGCGGAAATAGTAGGAATAGAACCTGTTAAGGGACGAGTGATTACGGTTGAGAAAGTAGTAATTAATTCTGTTATGGCTGGTTGTTTACCGGAGTATTTACCTGTGGTGTTGGCAGCCACGCAGGCCATGTGTGAGAAACCATTTAACCTTCATGCTGTAAGTGTTAGTACTATGGGATCTGCTGTTTTAACTGTAGTGAACGGCCCAATCATTCGCCAGTTAGGGATCAATTCGGGAGTTAATGTCTTTGGTTCAGGTTGTAGAGCAAACGCTACCATAGGAAGAGCTATTCGATTGGTAATCTCCAATGTGACTGGTGCTGTTTCCGGCATCTTGGATAAGGCGACATTAGGACACGCTGGTAAATATACTTGGTGTATAGCTGAAGACGAATCAACAAGTCCATGGAATTCATTAAGCGTAGAACGTGGACAATCTTATGGAGCGAACACAGTTACTGTCTTTGCCGGATTATCTCCTATTCAGGTTAGTAATCATCACAGCAACCTACCAGAGGAAATATTACTGAGTTTTAGAGATGCTATGTTTTCCGTGGGGCCAGAGCAAGGAGAAATCGTAATATTATTATCTCCGGAGCATATTGGTCATATGAGGCGGGCTGGATGGTCCAAGAAGCAGGTCAAATCAGAACTTTGCAAAATAAGCGGACGCGAAATAGGAGAATGGTTAAGAGCGGGAGTTATGATCCCCGATTTAGCTCGCAATAACTTAAATTCAATGAGAGGCGTAGTCAAGAGTCGAGATAATATTACATTGATTGTGGCAGGAGGCCCTGCAGGGGCTTTTTCGAGTGTGATACCGTTGTGGGGTGGTGGTAGTAATTCAAAGTCAGTCATGAAGAAAATACTTCTAAGCGAAGAAGTATAATGACGGGAATTAAACTTGTATTCACTGAGGTTTAATAATGAACGATAAATTTAAAATTGAGGTCCTTGATCCTAGTTCTGAACCAATTCACTCTAATGCAATTATTGCTCCCAGGCCGCAGACCTTAAATGGCACTACGGTTGGATTGTTGGCAAATGGGAAACCTAATTCAGATTTGATACTGGATATGGTATACGAGATCTTGTCAGATCAGGTGGAATTTGGTGGAGTTGTGTTTAGAAATAAGGGAAACGCATCCAAACCGTGACCGGAAAGTATTATTAATGATCTTGTAGAGAAATGTGGAGTTATAATTACTTCGTCTGGTGATTGAGGGTCTTGCTCGTCATGCAGTGTGCATGATGCCATTGAATTCGAAAAAAGAGGAGTTCCAGCAGCAGTCATCTGTACGGAACCTTTCATAACCAGTGCTAAGGCTATGTCTAGTATCGCTGGAATACCCGGTTATCCCTGTGTGATACTCGAACATCCCCTGGGAAGCCTTCCTTTAGAGATTTTGAGGGAGCGAGCTGTGCAGGCATCTCCAGAAATTTTGAGGATATTGCTATCAAAGAGTTAGTAATTTAATCGCTTTAATTCAGATGTTCTAGATAATGAAGATTAGTTATGCATGGTTTATAAGACTAGATGCTTGTACCAAATAAATAAAATCGTTAATAGGGTGAAAATTACTGGATAATTCGCCAAAGGATCTGTTTTGATATCGACCGTCCTATGTTAGGAAGGAAGCGTTACTCTCCGAACCTTTAGGAGATCAAGAAATGGGAGCTACGGAAACCGATGGGACTGAATCTTCAGATTTTGTCCGTAACATCATAGACGAAGATGTGTTGACCAATAAGTATAACGGTCGCGTACACACGAGATTTCCTCCTGAACCTAATGGCTATCTTCACATAGGCCATGCTAAATCTATTTGTCTAAATTTCGGTGTGGCTGGTGATTACGCCGGGGGTATTTGTAACCTCAGATTCGATGATACTAATCCGGCTAAAGAAGATACTGAATATGTCAATTCTATAAAGACTGACGTTAGGTGGCTCGGGTTTTCTTGGGGGGATAGAGAGTTTTTTGCTTCGGACCATTTTGGGAGGCTTTATCAATATGCTCTCCAGCTAATTAAAGATGGGAACGCATATGTTGATAGCTTAAGCGCGGAAGATATTCGGATTTATCGTGGAACTCTTACTGAACCTGGGAAGGATAGCCCATACAGGACACGGTCAATAGAAGAAAACTTGGATCTTTTCGAGCGTATGAAATTGGGTGAGTTCAGAGATGGACACCACGTTTTGAGAGCTAAAATAGACATGGCTTCTCCTAACATAAACATGAGGGATCCTGTCATATATCGTATTCGAAAGATGACACACCACAGAACTGGGAATAAGTGGTTAGTGTATCCACTCTATGATTTTGCTCACGGACTTTCCGATTCTATTGAAGGTGTCACCCATTCTATTTGTACAATGGAGTTTGAGGATCATCGTCCATTGTATGATTGGATTTTAGATAAATTAAACGTCTATCATCCCAAGCAAATAGAATTCGCTCGTCTTAATTTGACACAGACCTTACTTAGCAAACGTATGCTAACTCAATTGGTTGACAAAGGCTTAGTTTCCGGATGGGATGATCCGAGAATGCCTACTTTGGCAGGTTTGCGTCGGCGAGGATATACTCCTCAAGCCATACGTAATTTCTGTGATCGTGTAGGTGTAGCCAAGAATTATGCCCTTACAGAGATGGCTTTGTTGGAACATAGTATACGAGAAGATTTAAACAAAATAGCTCCACGTGTCATGGCTGTATTGAGACCACTGAAGGTGGTAATAGAAAATTACCCAGAAGGCATTCATGAAGATATGACAGCTGTAAATAACCCGGAAGATCCTTCTTACGGGACTAGAATTGTACCTATGTCAAGGGAGATTTACATTGAACGTGAGGATTTTGAGGAAGATCCTCCTCGTAAATTTTACAGATTAGCTCCCGGTAGAGAAGTGCGATTGCGTTACGGGTACTTTATTAAATGTGTAGGTGTTATTAAAGATGATGACACTGGAGAAATAGTGGGATTGCGATGCACATATGATCACGAAACACGTGGAGGATCTGCCCCCGATGGACGTAAGGTTAAGGCCACACTTCATTGGGTGTCTGCCCCTCATTCGATTGTAGCTGATGTAAGGCTCTATAGTCCTCTCATCAAAACAAATGTTATAGATGTTGATTCGGAACCAGGGGAAATTACAGCTAATATAAACTCTAATTCAGTAGAAATTCTAAGAGATTGTAGAGTGGAACCAAGTTTGACCAATGCTGAATTAGGTAGGACATTTCAATTTGAACGACAGGGATATTTTTGTGTAGACTCTGTAGATTCAACCAGAGATAAATTGGTTTTTAACCGTACGGTTACGTTAAGAGACCAATGGAATAGTCTAAAGAAGAACAGTAATAAGGTGATTAGAAAAGAGGACTAGCAATTATTCAACTAAGGTTTGAGTACAATTAAACGTAGATGTCATGTTCTAATACACAGACCTGAATGGAATATCAGAATTTCCGATTAACGTGTCCTTTTAACTAAAAACGTATTTTTCTTATAGACATTTTCCTCGATTTCCAGTTCGTGACTCCCAGAATGTATGTCAGTATAGAATGACTTGCTACTAGAATCATCATTGCCATGGATATGGGATAACAGGCAACCACAGCCATACTATGACCAAAATTTCTACAGGTGATAAACCAGGAAGCGGTAACTATACACAACGTAAATAATGACAAAAAGAATATGTTGCTAAAACCGGTATGGAATAGAACCGTAAACAGTACTGTGGTAATTGGTATGAATCCTAATCCAATTATAACCATGGAAAAGATAGAGAAAACGCTAATACTGTAATTAAGAGCAGGGAAAACGCTGCGCGATATGCTATTAACCGCTTCTACGTTACTCCGGTAAGGCAATACTTTGACACAATGGGTCCCCTGACACAATTCCACTTTTAGCTTCATTTTTCTTGCCAGACGAGCAAGATTAAAATCGTCCAAGGGATCATCATTTATTATTTCATGTCCACCTATTAATCGGTAGGCAGAAGTTTTGAAAAGCATAAATTGCCCAAAACCTGCGGATAATAGTGAGCTTTGCGTTCTTTGTGCCAGTTTCAACGGGATCCAACAGAACAAACTCCAATCGATAAATGGATACATTAACCGTTCACTTAGGTTCTTCGCCATTCTTTGTGGAATGGTAGTAAACAGATCAGCATTAGCATCGATGGAGTTTCTGACTGCAGCTGATATCGTATTTGGGGATAGAATGGTGTCCGAATCCATGAAAAGAAGAAAATTACCTGTTGCCTTTAGTGATAGTTGATGGCAAGCCCATAATTTTCCTATCCAACCGTGGGGAGGTTCAGTACCATGGATTAATTTAATCCCAGAATTTTCCTTTACAAAAGACTCTACAACTTTCACAGTTTTATCATTTGACCTATCATTTAAAACTATGATCTCTAAATTTGTATAATCCTGAGCAATCAGAGCCTTTAAACACTGTCCGATTCTACCGTCTTCATTACGTGCCGGTAAAAGCACAGAAACTAAAGGCAAGGGAAAATCAGGATCTTGAGAAGTAATAGAGTTATTAAGCAAGTTTAAGTACCCGGAGTTTGACACGGTGATTAGGAAAGATACGATTGCTAAGATGGCTAGAGCGTAGTATAGAAGATGAGCAGATTCCGTCACGCTCCTGACCTCCCTGTAAGTTTGAGGACCCAATTTCGTAGTGGTATTCCTTCAGAATACTCAGACCGGTGCTTGTAAACGATAATAACCATATTCGGCACCCAAAATAAAGCGATATATGGTTCCATTATTATTGTGAGAAACACGATGAGAAATCCGGTCAGACAAAATGTGACCGTAATGGCGTGATTTTTTTGAAATAAATGAATAAAACCCAGCAATATGAATCCTATTGGAAGAGCCAAACCACCAGTCAATGCGATCCATGAACCCCAAGAAGAGGCCAAGGCTTTACCACCACGTAACCCGAGAAGTGGTGAGAAAGCATGTCCTAAAATGGGAGCTAAGGCAACTAAGGCAATTACTATGTCTGAAAGGGCGAATACTGGCTGGTCCAAATACGTAGTTACGTAATAGACTGGTATAGCGCTCTTCCCTATATCCATTATAAGAGCCATTAGACCCAGAAACCAGCCACTGGATTTCCAAACGTTGGCGGAACCTGGATTTCCGTCCCCTACCCTTCTAATATCAGTATGTGCTATTAGTTTACTGATTATTATGGAAAATGGAATAGAACCGATTAAAAAGCATATAGGTATCCAAATAAGAAACTCTATCATCTTCTATCTATTTACCAGCAATATTAGTCATAGTAACATAGGAGTAATATTTCTGTTTTCAAGGAACTATGAATTACCAATGTGAAATTTGCTCATGAATATAACAGATTATCGACAGAATATCAGTCATTGCCAACAAGATCGATATTTATGTGCGAAAAATAAAAATCAAAGCATATGGAATTCCGTTTAGAAACTGTTTTTTCCATAAAAGAATATAACCTAATGTCGAGATTAAGTAACATTTTAAGTCAGCGCGCAGTCATAGGTTGGGTAGTTTACGACATTGGAACGACTCTCTTCTATGTTGGAATTATAGGGCTCTTTTTTCCACTGTGGATTACGCGCAACCTAGGTGGCAATGATGCAACTGTAGGATTTACTACAGCCATTTCTATGACAGTGATGCTGTTTCTTGCTCCCATAATAGGAACTCTTTCTGATCAATTTACCCATCGGAAAAGACTGTTAGGATTAACCTCTTTCGTATGCGTAGGAGCCACCCTCTTGATGGGTGGTGATAACCTGACCTGGGCACTGTCTCTATTTGTTGTAGCGTTTATCGCGTTGCAATCTTCTTCAGTATTCTACAACGCTATGCTGTCAGACGTGAGCACTAAGTCTAACCGAGGTGCTATTTCAGGTCTGGGGGTGGGTGTTGGGTATATAGGCGCAATTCTGGCTGTTCTTATCGGTTTAATCCTTGTAGTGTCTTCTGATTATGTCCTGGGATTTCGGGTGATAGGATCTGTTTTTCTCATAGTTTCTTTACCTATTTTAGTATTTCTTAAAGAAAATTCACGGTCTCAAATTAATTCGACGCTTAAACAAAAGATATCAAATCTATTTTTGCGACTACGGTCATCAATGCATGACATTCTAAATATTCCAGGATTGGCAAAATTCTTATTATCTAGATTTTGGTATATGTGTGCAGTTAACACATCTTCTTCCTTCGCAATTCTGTATGGGACGGACACTGTAGGATTTTCCGAAAGGGAGGTTGAATTCATATTATTAATTGGCATATTAACTGCGATACCGAGTAGCATTCTGTGCGGAAAATTTGTAGACCGAATGGGTCATGAGAAATCACTGCGTCTTATACTTATAGGGTGGATAGCATTGATGAGTGCGGCGATCGCAATTCCTTTATTGGATCTCCCTACTCAATTGTGGTTACTAATGGGAGTTATAAGTGGCATATTGGTAGCGAGTATTTGGACTGTGGATCGGCCATATATATTACACTTTTCTAGTTCACAGAATGTAGGGGAATTCTTCGGCATACATAGCTCTGTTAGTAGAATGTCGGCGATGGTTGGCTCTTTCTCATGGGGATTCATATCAGTTTCGTTAGGACTGGGTCAGATCGCAGCAGTAGTTTTCTTGACCTTGTGTGTAGTAATCGCATTCGTCTTATCAATGTGGCCAGAGGGTAAATCTGTAAGTAACGGTGCATGAGTAGCCATTAATGGCTACTCATGCAACCGGAGTTTATTGAGCTTTTATTTTCGCCCGAAATAATTTAAATATTAATGCTGATTGATAAATAATGTCTGAGGGTTAAGACCTGCACTGTATCAAACATCTATCCAATTGTGACGAATATAGTTGACGATGTCATATTGTCTTCTTGGTGAGCTAGCTATTGCACGGAAACTATCTTGTTTGGGTAAAAAGAAGCATTCCAGATTCGTTTTCTGAGCCGGTTGAAGTCAATAGACGCATGATATACTTAACGACTAGGACAAACCGATTATAAGATGAGTGTATTTTTGATGAAATCACTGGGATTACACGAGAAGCTTTTAATGAATGTTGGAAAACCAGAAATGGTTTTCCTATCTACCGTGACAATCGGTCATCTATTGATTCATTGGTATACGAACCTATTATCTTTGGCACTCCCATTTATCAAGGAGGATTTGGCTTTAACAGATGTACAAGTTGGAGCCATTGTGACAGTACAAATAGGTGTCAGTAGCGGTTTTTTTATTGTATGTGGATTTCTTGCTGATTCATTTCGTCATCGTGGCGCACTTATTATTTGTGCAGGTATGGTAGCTTTAGGAATTGCATGTTTCGTAGTTGCCATAGCGCCTACTTATGGTGTGATCCTTTTAGGATCAGGCATTGTAGGACTTGGAACTGCATTATGGCATCCAGCGGCCATGCGTTCGCTGTCACTTACTTTTCCGGAACGTAGAGGTATGGCCCTTTCAATACACGGTGTTGGCGCTAGTATAGGTGATGCTATAGGGCCTGTCATAGTCGGAGCGATTATATTAGTAGTTAATTGGAAATTGGCTTTAGGGCTACACTTGTTACCTTCTTTGATAATCGCCTTCATTTTGTGGCGTGGACTCGCGATTATGAAAGTATCTGAGCGTGTTAAAACAGATTACAAATCGTATTTGGGTGGAATGAAGAATTTGTTTTCGAGTCCACAGGTTATAGGTGTGTTAGTCTCCAACACTCTTATTTCAATGAGTCGCCTTAGTATGTTGGCATTCTTTCCCATATATATAAAGGAAACTTTAGACTCATCAGCATTTATTCTAGGAATTTATTTAGCCCTGCTGTATGTTATGGGAATAGTGTCGCAACCTGTCATGGGTTTCTTGTCCGATAAAATAGGTAGGAAAGCTATTCTTGTTCCAAGCTTTGCTTTGATGGGTCTTATGTACATAGCTGTGACGATGGCATCTTCAGGTTGGATGTTGGGTTTCGTCATAGGTATCCTGGGATTATTTTTCTACGCTATAATGAATATTACTCAGACCGCCGTAATGGATGTTGCGCCTGAGGGTGTGCAGGCCAGCACTATGGGAGTAATTGGACTTACCGGTTTGCCATTCACATTAGTATCTCCGATATTGGCTGGTTATTTGGTCACAAATAATGGTATCGATAGTGCGTTTTGGTACGCTGGAATCACTGCACTTATAGCAGCTGTAGTCCTAATGCCAATAAATTTCAAAAAATATAGTTGAGACATATAGATTGTCTGATGTATTTTAATCAAAATAACTGAGTTTCCAAAGACGTCGACGATTCCTTTGGAAGTTGCTAGAATGCAGGCGTACACCGTTTAAAATAAGTAGTACTAGGAAACGGAAATGATAAGATACTTAGTTCATATCGTATTACTGAGCTTGACCTCTTTCTTGTTTGTGGTTTGTGGTCAATCCAACCCAGTTCCTGTGTCTGAACCAACCGCCACGCCTAAGCCTGAACCAACCGCTACAGCTAAGCCTGAACCAACCGCTACAGCTAAGCCTGAACCAACCGCTACAGCT
>CAYSLK010000014.1:0-52643 GCA_964431885.1 uncultured Dehalococcoidia bacterium
ATCTATAGGCGTCGTGTGTCCATTTTTAGGAGCACATGTAATAACCCGTGAGATGAGTTTTATGGGCGACGCTTTAGCTCACGCTGTTCTGCCAGGTATGGTAGTAGCATACGCTGTAGGATTCAGCCCACTGATTGGAGCAATACCGATGGGAATCATCGTAGCTTTGACAATCGGATACCTAGTTAAGAAATCCAATATTTCCAATGACACCTCAATCGGTATTCTTTTTACTGGTCTATTTGCCCTGGGCTTAGTCCTTCTCTCATTACTCGGAGGCACCAGAATCAATGTGGAAGATATATTACTTGGACAAGTAATGAGTACATCAAATACAGATGTATTTGTAACAATATGTCTAACAGTAGTCACACTTATTTTGATGATTCTTCTATATAAGCAGATGGTGTTTATAGGGTTTGACTTTGAAGGCGCCACCGTAGCAGGATTACCCGCGGCAAAAATTAACTACTTATTGTTAGCACTTTTATCAATTGTAATTGTAGTAACCCTACAGGTTGTAGGAATCATTTTGGTTGTTGGGATGTTAATAACACCCGCTGCAGCCTCTAGCATTATAGTTAGACGTTTCTCAACAGTAATATTTGTGGGGATTTTGTTCGGTGTAAGTTCGGCCGTAATAGGTCTATATCTATCCTACCACCTTAATCTACCATCTGGACCATCAATCGCTCTGACCTCAACCATCATATTTGTTCTGGCCTTTTTACTGAAATGGCGTCGGCATTAGATTCCTAACATCTAATGCCAGCCTGTACAAAGTATCGTTTCAATCTGAACTCACTTCAGAACAAAGACTACCTTTCATAATTCTTGATATAATCAGGTACAGATGTTGAATGACGCATTAGAGGATCTGTTATTGGATCACCGAATTGTCGCATTATAGGTATGGTCCCAGCCCAGACCGGTAGCTCATAATCTTTTTCGTCATCATTGGGAGGACCAACTCGAATCTTTGCCGACATTTCATTCAACGGATAGCTAATAACAGTGGTATCAAGGAGATCTTTGTTAGAAATTGGCTTTAACCCGTCATCCGAACGCCCAGGAACCAGATGATCCATGAAGGCGTTGAGCACAGTGAGCTTTTCTGCTTTCTGTTCAACTTTTGTACCAGACCCATAAATAATCACGGATCTATAGTTCATAGAATGATTAAATCCTGATCTTGCCAATACTAAACCATCTAATCTGGTTACGCTTATACATGCCATTATCCCAGAAGCCAGCGCTTTGATGTTTCCAGCCACACGGCTACCATGTATGAAAATCTCGTCTTCAATCCTTGCGAATGCAGTCGGTATAAGTCTAGGCTCACCTTTGATAACATAGGAAATATGACATATTAATGCACTATCAAGTATCGGATATATGACTTCTCTGTCATAATATGCCCGCTTCGGCATACGGTTTATGGTGGTTCGTCTAGTTTTCTTATTAAGCAAGTTACTACACTCCTTTAAGGGATTGTAAACCGATATCTTTTCACCAGTCAAAGTTAGAGTTATTACCAAGATACAGATTTTGAGTAGTTCATGCTTCGTCAATATAATCTCAGCTAGACTAGCTCTAAGAATCTGAAAAAGTTAGCTTTTATCATCAATTTGAAAAGGATCTGTAGTCCCTCTTACTAGATTTATTAAGGTTATTAATCAAGGGCAAGATCAGGTTATACTACATTACATGTCGTATTTAGCTCTTAGTCTAGTAATATCTTCAGCGTTAATACACCCTATATGGAACTTCCTGCTTAAGCGCGGAAGAAACCATAATATATTTATTTGGCTAGCGGCCATATGCAGCGGCATATTGTTTATTCCTCTGGGCATCGTCTTGTATCCACAGCACCCGGTAAATCTGTCAGGATGGTTGTATATTACAGGTACCATTATCCTACACGCACTTTATTTTACTCTGCTTGGCCGCAGTTATTCCAAAGCGAACCTCTCATTTGTATATCCAATCGTCCGAGGTTCAGGTGCTGCACTTGTACCTATATTAGGTGTAATTATTTTTGGCGAGCTTGTCTCTTTAGGAGCTGTATTTGGAATACTCGCCATCGTAGTCGGAATATATACAATATATCTATGGGGTAGAGTTTCCTATATTTTTTACAACCCAGTTCGCATGCTTAATGATCCAGGAAACATATCTGCTATATTAACTGGTCTAACTACTGCTGCCTATACTTTATGGGATAAAGCAGGAGTAGCTCATGTGACGCCATTACTCTACATGTACTTTATGTTCTTGGGGACTGGGCTCCTACTATCGCCTTACATGGTTTTTCGACATGGGGTTCAAGCCATACTAAGGGAACTAAAACTAAATAAGCTGTCAATTTTAGCTGTGGGAATTTTAATGTGCGTTTCTTACGGATTTGTATTAAGCGCGTTACAATTATCCAAAGTTAGCTATATAGCTCCAGTAAGGGAAGTTGGCATAGTAATCGGTGTTTTACTAGGTTCACTTTTTTTGGAAGAGTCTTACACAACAGGTAGAATAATAGGGTCTTTACTGATTGTGTTGGGTGTAGTGTTAATCAGCGTATCACCATAAACCTTAGTGTGTTCTAAACATTTAGAGGATTCAAGGATTCATTTACTCTAGTTTTGATGACTAATAATTAACCTTTAAATCACAATAACCTAAAGTCCATCGATAAAGGAGAGTTCTTCTGCTAATTCAGCCTCAGTGTAGTAATGTTCCAAAAGTATTGTCGCATCCAAATATTTAACTGATCTGTGAAATTCGACAGGTAGGGTTCCTTTTCCAACCGGCAAATGGGAATCATCTCTACCTCTTACGTCATACAAATAGTTATCACTCCAGTGAACATGTGAAATTAAATCTGGGCGAAACAAAAAGGAATTGATTTTTGATTCTCTCTCCTTTGATGGAAATCTGTGCGCATACGTACAGACGTGACTTGTATCTAAGCATAATCGTACATTTTGGCGATCTACGTCTAGGCAAATTTGAATCCACTCCTCAGGATGCATGCCAAATGCTTCATTCATAGTAGGCCAATTCACTTCATAGAGCGAAGTTGAAACAGAAATTCCATTAAGTTCCCAGTAGCTATTTATATTTTCTAGCACTATTTCGATATCATATTTCGCAGCATATTCAGCCAAAATCCTTACAGACTCGATATGTCTTTCATAATCTCCCACCTGACCTCTGGCTTGAGTCTCTGCAATCCAACGTTTTAATGCAAAATGCATATTAAACTGTTTTACGTAGGGGAATAAAGAGCATTTATCCAAGTAGTCTTTGAAAACCGCAAGACTTAAGTCCCGGAATTCGTCGTCAATGGCCGCAATGTTTAATCGTTCTCTTCCTATCATTGTAGGAGCATGTGCACTATACAAGACATTTGCATATTCAGGGAACTCTTCGATGTTGTCCCTCAGAGAACTTTCAGCCCTCAGATTGTATTTCTCTATAAGATCCAGACCAGCATTGATTGGTACGGCTAAAGGATGTTTTATTTGTGCTGTCATATTCGCGCTCCTTAAAGACAATTTACTGATCTTATTTTCGTTTTATCCAGTTCCAAATAACGACTGGACTACTCCAAACTATCCCTCCGACTAATCCCAGTATAAGGATTGTTACTACAACCTTAATACTGGGACCGGGTCCTCCAAACATTGGCCCTAACAAAGGCACCAATAAGGTCATATATGCTACACCCATTAAGATTGGCACATTAAAATGAGTGGCTCTACCGACAACTATTGACACTGCAGCAGGACTTATCAAAGCAATGATAAATTCGGGTAATGTCAACAGATTGTCATTTGAGAGAAGAAAGGTTGTTAAAAAGAATAGCAGCCCAGCTAGAGATCCAGTTATACCACCAATTGACCAAATTTTTATTAGTTTCATTCTCATCTTTCACACACAAGCAGTGGATAGATAGACCGATGGTCAGACTGTAAGACCTATAACCAACTCATCGCAACTCTTAATCATCGCTCCTCATGCCAATTTATACGATGTTCCTGTTGATAAAATAACGTTGTTACATTCGGGATAATGTAATTCTAGGCTCCTAACTCTCATGTTCCCAAAGACTTCTGGTTCCCACATCAACACCTCCATCGACCGATAAAGTTTGTCCAGTTATCCAGGCAGATTCGTCGCAGGCAAAAAACAATGCGGCATAGGCTATGTCTTGGGGATATCCCGTTCTAGCAAGCGTGCCTGGAACCGGCCTTATTCTGTCTCCTTCACGTAAACCACGAAATAATCCAGCACCAATGGTATTGACTCGAATATTATCTGCCTGAAATTCTCTTGCTAGATTCTGAGATAAAGCAATGGTTCCTCCTTTAGCTGCTCCATAGGCTACATTGCCCTCCTGTCTAACGTTGAAACTTGCTGCTACAGTAACTATCGATCCACCTCCTTGTTCTTTCATAATGGGCCGAACCGACTGAGCCAAGTTATACAAGCTATTCATAGTGTTGCTGATGGTCGAATTCCAAAAGTTTTCATCTACATCCGACAATTTTCGTTGAGGATCGAAGTTTCCACCAGCGGCAGAATAAACAACATCAATCCGACCATATTCATCCAATACTCTTTTAACTAGATCATCTACTTGCGATTTCACAGACAAGTCTCCAGGGATAATCATAGCCGTTCCTCCGGCAGCTCGTATCTGATCTGATGTTTCTTTTAATTTTTCATGTCCTCTCGCCGTCAATACAACTTTCGCCCCCTCTTGTGAAAACAAAAGAGCAGTAGCGCGACCCATACCTTGACCAATACCCGACAGAAGGGCGACCTTATTCGCAAGTCTCATTTTGACTCCTTAATAAATATTTTTCTATACTTTTGGTTTCAATATATTATTGGCCGACTAATATCCTTGAGCATGAACAGCGAAACTAAAGTTAGTATAACCCAACGAATCATTAAGTGGACTCTTAATCGAATACAGCATTGGTTTATCACGTGTTTTGGTCTTGGCTAACAGGCGTTCTGAACATTCGGGACAACATTGGTACCAAGATGGTACCTAGAACATCTATAATAACTAGAACTCCTAAAATGCGAGCCATCATATCGTGCATTTCCTCGGTCCAAACAACGATCTGCAGGATGGCCCCTACAATCACAATAATTCCTAAAGTCAGTCTTTGACATATGGAAATCAAAATGTTAGTAGGGGTCGCTATTAACATCAATAAGGCATGATTAGTACCAATTGCTAATATACCAAGAGACGCAATAGTTTTAAATAGAATTTCATTGTCCGAACCCTTCCCCCATATTGCCAAGACAACTAATCCATATAGGATTAAAGCTGTGATTATACCTGCAACCGAGAGATGAACATATCGGCGCCGTTCAATATGAAAAAAACTAGGTAATGAAATTATACTGAAGATCGCCAAAGAGGTTGCCGTCATCAACACTTTACCATCGGTTCCATCAAAGTCACCTACTAAAATAATGGATACACCAATTACTGCGTTTATGATCAGGGAAATAACCAGCACGGCTAGAGCTAATCTAGTGGGCCGATAAAAATAATTACTGGATAGTAAATCACTCAATATTAACACCTATAAATCAGCTGAACGACATTCACGGCATATCCACCTGAGTTCATTCAACCTGTATCGGTTGGACGTTGCATACTCCATCAATAGTAATATGAAATTTCGGTAACCTCTTTAGGTCGTTTAAATAGACTTGTTACGGCTTATAAGCCTTGACGAAAATGATTAAGCAGGAGTCTATCAAAGTGGTCTCGGACAAAAAGGGGTGATGCGAGAGTTATCCATTTTGCCCAGTACACCCAAGGGTGTTTCAGTAAATAACGGGGGTTCATACATCTCTGCTTGCATTTGAGTTGACCGCTGTTCTTGGATCAGAAGATGTGCTAAGACTTCAAAGCCAGCCTTAGCACACCCTCAATATTCCACCAAAAACCCCTTACAACTAGGATCAAGTGTCTATATCGTCAGTTTCATGAAAACATTATCTCAAACAGTCTGAGATTTCAAGTAAGTCTTAACGAAGGACTACCTAATAACTGGGTTAACTTATTTGACTGCCTATCCTTTTCATGCGACTATTGCGGAGCATTGATATCCAGGAGGTTACCGATGTCAACTTTGACCACCGCACAGATTAAATCCTTTGAAAAAGAAGGATATTTATTAGTTCAGAACCTATTGAATCCTGAAAGGATTTTGGATCCTTTGATAAATGAATATGAATTGGTATTAGACCGATTGGCTACCTCGCTTTACAATAAAGGTGAGATTTCTTCTCTATTTAAAGGGTTAGATTTTAGTGATCGCATGATTGAAATCGTGAGGGAATCAAGAAGCTGTCATGCGCAATATTTCGATATGCACCTTCCAATAAAAGATTGTAAGCTGGATACTCCTTTTTGGACCGGTCCTGCCGTATTTAACGTTCTAACGTCAGATGACTTATTGGACGCAGTGGAATCTCTCATCGGTTATGAAATTTACTCCAATCCTATTCAACACGTCCGTATAAAGCCGCCTGAAAAGTTCGTCCCTAAGAATAAGTACGGTGAACCAATACTTGGTCGAACTATTTGGCATCAGGATCACGGAGTAACCACAGAAGAGGCGGATGAAACTCAGATGTTGACCGTGTGGATGTCATTACAAGATGCCACAGTTGAAAAGGGACCCCTACTAGTAGTGCCAGGTAGCCACAAAACTGGCTTGTTGACCCATTGCCCCAATTATTTTGGTAATGGAGTAGCAACAGCCGGACAAACCCAAATACCAGAACAATTGTTTGATGTCGAAAATTCCCTCCCACTGCCAACTAAAAGAGGGGACGTGATTTTTATGCACAAGCAAACTATTCATGGATCACTGCCAAATCTGAGCGATGAGGTAAGGTGGAGTCTAGACCTGAGGTATAATCCGATTGGACAGGCCACCGGCCGATCTGTATTTCCTGGTTTTGTAGCTCGTAGCCGTGTAAATCCGGAAAGCATACTTAGAGATCCTGAAGAATGGAATAACACGTGGCTGGCAACCCGTGAGAATATGTCCGTGATTAACCAAGGTGAGGAAGTCGAATTTAGGAGAACACGCTGGGATGGTGGTCAACTAGAATGCGCATAATTCTTATGCCTGATTTATTTTCATGGAAACGGGCTACTATTACATAATAAAAGAGTCCTACATCGTACCAGACCAAGTATCAGAGTTCATATTTACTAGCTTACAGTAAAAACCAATGGTATATGTGTGCATTTGATTAGATGGACTATAGAGAAAAGTAAAGCGTTCGGGGGAGATCTTCATTATGAATGACGACCTGGCTTTCACCTCATCAATTAACTTACTAGAGCTTATTGCAACTAAAGAAATATCACCCGTAGAAATTACTCAACTTTATCTTAATAGAATAGAAAAACTTGATAGCCATTTAAACTCCTATCTTCTATTAACTGCAGACCTAGCTATTGAACAAGCGCGCAAGTCAGAAAATGACTTGATGACAGGCGCCGATATAGGCCCTCTACATGGTCTCCCAATTTCAGTAAAAGATTCCCAAATGACTAAAGGAATAAGAACAACACTCGGTTCCATAGCTCTCAAGGACAATATTCCTACCAAAGACGCCGCGATTATTGAGAAAGTAAAGAAAGCTGGTGCAATCATATTAGGTAAAACTAACCTGCCTGAATTTGGTGCAGTAGGTACTTGTGAAAATCACTTAGGAGATGACGGTCGAAATCCTTGGAACACTTCTTACACCCCCGGTGGTTCAAGTGGCGGAGCTGCAGCTGCAGTAGCGGCGGGGCTTTGTGCACTGGCAACAGGAGGAGATGGCGGTGGTTCTATACGTATTCCTGCCAGTTTTTGTGGTATATACGGTATTAAACCGTCCCAGGGACGAGTATCCGGATTCAGCGGAGTGGAAAGCGAAACGCCTATGCCCAATATATTTGGTCAACCTGGCCCACTAAGCCGTACAGTTGCTGATTCAGCATTACTTCTAAACGTTATAGCTGGACACGATCCCAGAGATCCCACTACGGCTAGAAAACCCGTGCCAGATTTCATGTCCTCAATTAACAAGGATATTAAAGGGTTGCGGATCGCCTGGAGTCCTAATTACGGATTTGCATCCGTAGATCAAGAGGTCATTGATGTTTGTTATAAAGCTGCCATGATATTTGAACAACTAGGATGCCAGATTGAAGAGACTTCGCTAAAGCTTGAATCACCCTACGATGCCTACGGACCGATCTACGAATTAGATGCGTACATGTCTTACGGTCAGTATTATCAAAGCCACAAGGACAAATTAACTCACTTTGCCAAATATTTCATAGAATCTGGTTCTCGTATTTCTGCTCCAGAACTCAGCCAAGCACTGGGCTTAATAGAAGTATTGAAATCTAAGATAAATACATTCTTCTCTGAGTATGATTTATTGATTTCGCCGACGCTTTCTGTAGCCGGTATACCCATTGGAGAATTTCCATCAGAAATCGCTGGTAAGCCCTCTTACCCTCACAAATATTTTGGCTTCCATCCGTTTACATATCCAATCAATGCTGTAGGCTGCACGGCCGCGAGTATTCCAGCTGGTTTTTCCTCGGAAGGTCTTCCTATAGGGTTACATATTGTTGGTCGCAAATGGGAAGAGGAAACGGTCTTTGCAGCCTCAGCAGCCCTAGAGAAAGCTAATCCATGGATAGGCTTCAGGCCCAAGATATCATAATTAACTCTTGTATATATATAGTATTAACAGCACGGAAACCTCAAAGGAATTAATCTTAGATTTAAATATGGAAAATTGCCTTTATTCAGGTGACACGCTAAACGGTCACATGAGTGAGCCAACGAATCTAATCTAACTCTACTAAGAAAAGGATGGAGTAATAATTTAAGATCTATATATAAGACATCGTGTAAAGGTGAATATCTCTGTGAAATCCCAATTCCCTTCCTTACTTATATCCATACCAAAAGGTGTTCTTGATCTTGGCTGGGGTCATCCTTCGCCTAGATTACATCCCAACGGAATTTTGAAAGCTGCGGCAGACAAGGTATTATCCCAAGACAGTACACCCCTCCAATATGGAGCCATCCAAGGTTTTGGACCTCTCTTGGAATCTCTTACAACATTCCTGTCAGATGATGATTCATACAGAAGTTGTCTGTTAACGCCTGAGCATCTTTTCCTGACCAGTGGTGCTTCACAGGCAGTCGACTTCGCATCTACTTTGTTCGCCGAAGATGGGGATACCGTGTTTGTAGAAGATCCGACATATTATCTAATAAGTTCGATCTTTAGAGATCATCGTATGAATATAATTGGTGTACCAACCGATCACTTGGGGCTAAATGTGGACGCTCTAGAAGCTATGCTATCAGATAACTCTATAGCGAAGCCTAAATTCCTTTATACTATGCCCTCTTTTCAAAACCCAACCGGATCGGTCATGCCACCATTCAGACGTAAACGACTAATCGAACTAGCTCGAACCTACGATTTCCTCATTTTAGCTGATGAAGTATATCAATTACTTTATTACGGATCTCCACCACCTATGCCTCTAGCCGGATTTGACACCTCAGAATCAGGTTGTGTCCTTTCGATCGGTTCCTTTTCCAAGATATTAGCTCCTGGACTAAGATTGGGGTGGATCCATGCCCAGCCAAATCTCATAGATCGATTCAAAACTGCTGGCATGGCCGTGAGTGGTGGTGGACTTAACCATTTCTCTTCTACACTAGTTCAACAAACACTATTTTCAGGCCTTTTAAGAGATAATATAGAGAAACTCAAGGATACTTATTCCACCCGTGTTGATACGATGGCAAACAGTCTCCTCGATTATCCCTCTGATTTCGATTATTATCCTCCAACTGGAGGTTTCTTTTTTTGGCTTACGCTCAAAGAAGAAATCAATACAAGTGATCTACTAAAGCACGCTAGTAAAAACGGGGTCCTCTACCGCCCGGGGATGGAATTTTCCCCTTCAAATTCGTTTACCGATTCGTTGAGGCTTAGTTTTACTCTCTATGAATCTGATAATCTGGCGGAAGCGCTGAAACGTTTACACATCTCTATAGAAGACTACAGGCACCTCAATTCCTGACAATCTTATGAAGTATCATGCTAAGTCCTTCTGGTTCCCACAGAAATGCATGGTTGTTTCAAGAATTAATATACAATGTTTGGTGGCACGCCTTTAAGGCGATACTCTGTAATAATTCGAACCGTTTCGTTAGCTATTGATAATTGAGCTTCCTTTGTTTGGCCTCCGATGTGATGAGTCCCGATAACTCCATCCAATTCAAATAACGCATTGTTTATTTGCCCCCGGCCCGTGGCAGGCTCATTAGCAAACACGTCTATTCCGATTTTTAAACCACGATTCTTAATGGCATCGACCAAAGCTATTTCATCCACGACTTCAGCACGTGATGTGTTAATTAAATAGGAACCAGGACGCATAGCACTCAGAAAATCCCTATCGACAAAAGAGTGAGTATCTTCATTTAACGCAACATGTAGACTGACAATATCAGATGAAGAAGCCACCTCTAAAAGATTAGTCTTCATATGGATAGCCAGGTTAGTTGCTCTTTCAGAAGTCAGATTCCTACTCCATCCCACCACTTTCATCCCAAAGGCCTTGGCTCTGGGGATCATGGACTCTCCTATTGTACCGAGACCTATTAAACCCAGAGTTCTACCATAAAGTCCATAGCCATTACTATAAGCAGCTTTGTTCCATAATCCAATCTTGAGATCTGCTACATTTTGAGGTATGTGCCTATCCAGTGAAATCATAAGTCCAAACGCCAGTTCCACGACTGCATTTGCATTCTTGCCCGGGCAGTTACACACAAAAATGTTTTTAGCTTTAGCAACGGCAATGTCTATATTATTAAAACCGGCCCCGGCTCTAATCACCAATTTAAGATTGTCTACATTCAACGCTGATTCTATAACTCTGGTGCTCCTGACAACTAAGATATCTGTACAATGCTGTCTGATAGCATCAGTAAGAGTATTCACTGTAATTTCCGGTTTATATGCTACTCTAAATCCTGATTCACATAATTTTTCCCGGGCTAATTCCGAAAATCTATCGGCAATAAAAACGTTCATTTTGTCTATCTTCTACATCCATCATCGGCAGGATTATACATGTGGATAATAACTTAACACTGCTATTAGACTATGATTTCAGGTGGTGCCTAAATGGTACTGGAGCAGATACCAGTTAACTTAACAAAAGCTCCTTCAGGGCAGAATCTATGAATCGAGTATCTACTGGGTTTTTACCAGGAACCCCCGCCAAATGCCCCCACTTAGACGGTATCACACGAAGTTCTGCATTACTCATTAAAAGAACCTCCTTTTCACTATCCTCCTTTGGAAAATACTGATCCGTCTGGGAGGGCATCACCATGCCTTTCGCCTTGATCGAACTCAAAGCAAGCTCAATATCACCTTGAAACATATGATTATTGGATATGTCCCCTTCCTGCCAAGTAGTTATCATAGATAACAAGTCATTAGCGTCCATATCGACGAATCTTGATTCCCACTCTCGTGAAATATATTCTTCAATTGAGGCAAATCCGTTTTTCAAGTAAATCTTATCTCTGTAGAAATCTTGGGACGGACCCCAACCCGCATAAACTCTGGACATTGCTTTGAGTCCCTTATGAGGTGCACGTAAGTAGCAACCATTATTATACGAAGAATCGGATTTAAGGGCGGCCTTAACTCCTTCAAGAAACACGAAATTATGCACAGAAGTTTTTGCTGAACCACACCATGGTGCTATTCTTTCGACCATATCTGGATACAATGCTCCCCAATGAAAGACTTGTTGGGCTCCCATGGATCCCCCACAAACAAGTTTTACTCTATTTATTCCAAAGTATTCAGTAAGTAACCTGTGCTGGGCCACTACTACGTCATAATAAGTTAATTTAGGAAATCCACATCTATATTGAGGTTCAGATGAATTGCTAGGCGAAGAAGATAATCCATTTCCCAGTAAATTGGGGATGATTATAAAGTATTTTGATGGATCCAACGCTTTATCAGCACCTACCATAGGCTCGTTATTAATATGAGTAGAGGCGAAAGAAGTCGGGTAAACTATTACATTATCACCAGGTGAATTCAATTTACCATATGTTTTAAATGCTAGTCTGCCTTGTGTGAGAATAGCTCCAGACTGCAGAGCGAAGTCACCCAAATCAAAGATATCACAGTCAATCATAGGCATTGCGTTTGCCCAGTATCTGAAGCTGTTTGAATAGCATCTAGTAGTTCATGTCTACGTACTGCAAGGTCGAAGTCTGGTTCCAGACTAATGCCACGATCTATTGATTGACAAAATCTATACCATAATTGGGCAATATTAAACGGAGGCCCCGCAGGTACATCCGTAGGAATCCAAGTGTAGCGTTTAGGTATATGAATACGACTCAACCTGTCTGACCCCACCCGAGAACCGTATAGCCTAGCCTCATCTATGGCCGGTGTACCAGTACTCTTAACAGCCAAAGTTCCCTCGCTACCGTAAATTTCGAGACGATATCCTGAATCATTATATGGTATGCTTCCGACATGGATAGATACTACGGCTCCACTCTTCAACACACCATTTACTAGGATGTTATCAGGAGCATTGACACCCACCGTCCTTCCTGTGTCAGTTTCTCTCCATTCAGGAACCTGGGTGCATACCGTAGCAGAAACCTTATCGAACTCACCTAAACACATGCACAGAGCATCCACGGCATGTCCAAAGGCTATTGATAATGTCGTAGCTCCCAGCGATTTGTCTTTCTGCCACGTTCTGGAGGAGGTTCTACTCAAGACCCCAGAGTTAAATTGCGTTAAATTAGCTGTCAGAACTTTCCCTAGATAACCATCCCTAATTAAATCTCTTGCCCTCATCAATACCGGAGACACCCTGGATTGAAGGCCTACCATTGACAGGGAACCTTTCTTACGGACCAGAGAGGCCATATGATGCGCCTCTTTTACATTCGCACCTAAGGGCCATTCTGTATAAACGTGTTTTCCTGCCTTAATAGCATCTACTGTTAATTGATAATGAAAAGGCACGCGTACAACTATCGCCACAGCATCTAAGTCAGCCTTTTCCAGCATCTCATTGTGATTATGAAAAGCCATAGTTGCACCATATTTCTCTGCCGATTCTATAGCCGTTTCCTTATGAGCCGTACACACGGCTATTAAATCTATATCTGGTAACTTAAGTATGGCTGGCGCATGTGCTCTGGGAGTCCAACCGTAAGCCACGTTAGCTCCAATTATTCCCAGACGAACTTTGCTTTTAATAGATTCACCTCCGATACCTGATTATTTTAATCCACCCCAGGTGCAAGAAATCTAGATGTGAGAGCGCCTACGGTATCTCTTATTTCTCGGGCTATATTTTCATCACCTATATTAGTCAATGTCTTTATCATTAGTTGAGCTATCTGTCGAGATTCGTTTACTCCAAAACCACGACTTGTAACTGCAGGACTACCTATCCTTAACCCGCTAGCGATCCTCGGTGGTCTTGGATCAAATGGAATAGCATTCCTATTGACAACAATGTTGACCCTTTCCAGTGATTCCTCAGCCTGTCTTCCAGTGATATCAAGTGGTGTCACGTCAACCAAAACCATATGATTGTCCGTCCCACCAGAAACCAAGCGTATACCTCCATCTCTTAAGCCTTCAGCCATTGCCTTGGCATTTTCTCGTATAGACTTTTGGTACTGGATGAATTCAGGCCTCATAGCCTCCCCAAAAGCAACCGCCTTTGCAGCGATGCTGTGTTCCTGAGGTCCTCCTTGTGCGTTCGGGAATACAGCTCTATCGACCGTCTTTGCAATATCCGAATTGCATAGTATCATACCGCCTCTAGGACCTCTTAATGTCTTATGAGTTGTAGTTGTTACTATCTGGGCATAGGGAATACTAGACGGATGTTCACCAGCAGCTATAAGTCCCGAAATATGCGACACATCCGCCATCAACAGGGCTCCAACTTCATCGGCTATCTCTCGAAAACGTTCGAAATCTATTGTACGAGAATAAGCCGTAGCTCCGGTTACTATCAGTTTAGGTCTGTATTCCTGGGCTATTTGTCGAACTTGGGTGAAATCTATGAGTTCGGATTCTCTATCAACTCCATAAGACACAAAATTGTATAGTTTAGAGGAAAAATTGACAGGACTGCCATGAGTGAGATGTCCTCCATGGTCAAGACTCATTCCCATTACCGTGTCACCTGGACTTATTGTTGCAAAGTAAGCCGCCATATTGGCCTGGGCACCACTATGTGGTTGAACGTTAGCATGGTCAGCTTTAAATAAGATTTTTGCTCTCTCTATCGCTATCTTTTCAGCGACATCAACGAATTCACAGCCACCATAATACCTACGACCAGGGTATCCTTCGGCATATTTATTCGTCAAAACAGAGCCTTGGGCTTCTAGCACAGCTTTACTAGCATAATTTTCTGAAGCTATCAAGTTAATAACGTTTCGCTGTCTCTCAATTTCCCCTAGAATTGCGGAACCAACTTCCGGATCTTGTCGCATTAGAACGTTCACTCTCATACTCCTACATTTGGATGATTGCACGTAAGTCAGATAAATTTTATCAACAATCTAATTTTACTCGTTATTGTCAAGACTATCTTAAATAAGTTCCTCATTTTACTCAAAAATAAAGGGTAAATCCCGATGTTAGATAAACCACAAAAGAATTTAAATGTTGTGTCGATACTCCACACAAAATTGGATTTTATAACCACAAAAAGGGAAATAGGATATCGGTGATTTATGGACTAGTTGGCGATTATCCTTTATCCTGTAATACGGTGATAATCATACGGTTGCAAATGGAGAGATATGAAAAGCGGAGTCTTGAACAAGTTTTGGGATCACCTACCGGTGACTTCATCCACACCTAAATTCTCTCTTGGCGAGGGCGATACTCCGTTGGTTAAATCTCGGAAATTGTCTGAAATTGTAGGTTGTGAGGATCTATATTTTAAGCTTGAAGGATGTAACCCTACAGGATCCTTTAAAGACCGTGGTATGGTCCTCGCAATAGCTAAAGCAATAGAAGATGGCGGAACACGAATCGCCTGTGCATCAACGGGCAATACGAGCGCATCAGCAGCAGCTTATGGAGCTTACTGCGGACTACCAACGACTGTATTTGTGCCCAAAGGGTACGTTGCCCAGGGTAAATTGGCCCAAGCAATTGCTTACGGCGCACGCATAATGCTTATAAAGGGGAATTTTGATGATGCACTAAGTCTTGTGCGTGAAATCACGCACAGACATCCAGTTGTCTTGGTCAACTCATTAAATCCCTATAGGATCCAAGGCCAGAAAACAGCGTCGTTCGAGATAATTGAAGAACTGGGAAGCGCGCCCGACTACTTGTTTATACCAGTTGGTAACGCAGGGAATATAACTGCCTATTGGGTAGGTTTTAAGGAAGCACTACTTAAGGGATGGACGAAGAATAGCCCAAAGATGATGGGGTTCCAGGCTGAAGGCGCTGCTCCAATCGTAAGAGGAGCCCCAGTTGAGAAACCTGAAACGATTGCTTCAGCAATAAGGGTGGGCAATCCCGCCAGTTGGGAAAGCGCTTCTAAGGCCCGTGATGAATCTCAGGGTGTAATAGGTATGGTTTCTGATCAAGAAATCCTGGAGGCTTATGAAATAATGGCAAGTGGTGAGGGGATATTCTGCGAACCGGCATCAGCCACTTCAATAGCCGGCCTGTTAAAACTTGCTTCAGACGGCTTGAATTTAACAAATAAGAAAATTGTATGTGTTATAACCGGGTCAGGATTAAAGGATCCCGAGCTTGCCGGAAAACTCGATACAGTTATGGAAGAATATCCTGCCGATCTAGCTGCAATAGAAAGAGCATTAAACGTAACTTAATCAAGAGGTTAATAACTAACTTGATAGACAGAGAGAAAATTAAAGAAGCTTTCGTGGACATAATTTCCTCTATAGGGGACGACCCAAACAGGGAAGGCTTACGCGATACGCCTGAGAGAGTCTCTATAATGTATGAGAAGTTATTCTCAGGTATACATGAGGATCCATCTTCAGTACTTTCCACAGGATTTCAGGAAAGTCATGAAGAAGTCGTTATCGTAAGAGACATATCTTTTTTCTCTATATGCGAGCACCATTTTCTACCTTTTTATGGTTCAGCCCACATAGGCTATATACCAAATGGCAAAGTGATAGGTGCAAGTAAGATCGCTCGTGCTCTTGACATACTTGCCCGCCGACCGCAGTTGCAGGAACGCCTTACAGACCAGATCGTAGATGCAGTACAAAACACGGTTAACCCAGATGGAGTGATAGCACTTCTTAGTGCTTCTCACATGTGCATGACTATCAGAGGAGTTGAAAAAACGGATAGCAAAATTGTTACATCAGCCAGCCGAGGCTCCTTTAAATCTCTTCCCAACAGACGGGAGGAGTTCTTTTCACTGCTTAGAGGAATCTAACTATGATCACCATAACCACTACTAACAATTTCAGTTCTGTGTTGGCTGAATGGGAAACCCTCCTGCCAAGATGTCAGGCTAATACCATATTCCTGACACCACTGTGGCAAAAAATATGGTGGGAGCATTTTGGCGAAGGGTACGACCTGCAAATAATTTCCATTTATAAAAACGGCGAACCAATAGGTATAGCACCCTTAACGCTCCAGAATAATATCCTTACCTTTGTCGGGGATACAGATTTGTTTGATTACCATGATTTCATTGTGGCGGATGGAGAGGAAGATCCGTTCTATTCAGCACTAACCGATCATATATCTAAATTGGAGTGGTCAAAGATCTCACTGAAATCAATTAGGCAGGACTCCCCCACTCTGCACTATTTACAAGCATTCGCAAAAACCAACGGATATACTTGTAAGATCTCGGAGGAAGACACAGCTCCTACTACTAACCTAAGTCAAACTTGGGACGACTATTTGATGGGTCTTAATAAGAAACACCGCCACGAACTTCGTCGTAAATTAAGGAGACTAGAAAAGGCCGAAACCTCTCAACAGTATATATGTAACAATCTAACGTCCATAGAGGCGGATATGCAGGACTTCTTCCGATTGCACAAAGCTAGTAGTCCTGACAAGATGGAATTCATGACACTACAAAGGCAGAAGTTTTTTCTGGACACCGCTCTAAACCTCATCCCCAGAAACCAATTTAAGCTATATTTCTTGGAAATCGACAGTGTGCGTGTCGCATCTTGCATATGTTTCAACTATGCTGGCTCATACTTGTTATATAATAGCGGATATGACACGAACTACTCACATTGGAGCGTGGGCCTTCTAAATAAAGCCCTCTGTCTACGGGATGCAATTGAAGACGGTCAACACACTTTCGATTTCCTTAGAGGTAGTGAAAGATACAAGTATGAACTAGGGGGAAAAGACTGTTTCGTTTTTGAATTAAAGATAGATAAAGCCAATTAATTCTTCCGTATATTGCGGACACTTATATTAAAATGTCTGAATATTTAGTCACCCCTGACACGTAAGACAAATCACTTCCAAAGACAATTACTCTAGTACAATTATTTGATAATTCCCTGTGTTATCTTCAGTTTTGATAATCAGTTATTGTGGTTAAAATAGCATAATCTCCCAAAGAATCACATATTGAACCAAACGATTATAGATAGAATCTACGAGACCATTTCTCTGGTCCATGGGATGGATTAGACAGTATTTTTTTAAATACTCAAGGAAGTCCCGAGTATTGTCGAGCCCAAAATGGAGAGATAAATGAACAGACTGGCATTACTATCTTTTCACACCTGTCCAGCTGCACAACTAGGGACGAAGAATGCAGGTGGAATGAACGTATACGTGAGACAACTTGCGCAGGAATTCGGCACTAGAGGCTATCAAGTTGACGTATTCACTCGATCTCATAACACAAAAGAGCCCAAGATAATCATATTGGGACCAAATACAAGACTGATTCACATAGACGGAGGACCCTTCTCAACTTCAAAGGATGACTTATACTTACACACAGATTCATTTATTAGCAACTTATATGAATACGTTGCATTAGAAAATATTTCTTACGATATTATCCACAGTCATTATTGGTTGTCGGGCTATATAGGTCTTATATTGAATAGCAGATGGCAGATACCGCACATAACGACTTTCCACACACTAGGTAAAATTAAACTGTCTGCAAGGGCCGGTGAGAATGAATCTGCTGAACGTATATCCACCGAAAAAAAAGTTGTAGATGAAGTGCAAGGCATCATAGTAGCTACGGATCAGGAGAAAAAGGACCTGATTAAGCTATATGATATTCGAGGCAAAAAGATTCGTGTGATACCACCTGGTGTCAACCTGTCTACATTCCAGCCAATTTGCCAGGAAAAAGCAAGACGGCGTCTGGGTCTAAACGACGAGAAAATCATCTTGTATGTTGGTCGTGTGGAACCGTTAAAAGGATTACGGCTTTTAATAAGAACTCTAACTTACATGGACAACACCCTCAATTTAAAATTGCTTATTGTGGGTGGTGATTTGAACAGAAATCAAGAAATCATCAACCTAGAGTTACTGGCTACTAAACTAAACGTCGATAATATAGTTGAGTTTATCGGACCTGTGGAACACCAAAAATTACCCGTTTATTATAGCGCCGCTGATGCATTCGCATTACCATCCTATTACGAGAGTTTTGGTTTAGTGGCACTTGAAGCTATGGCATGCCAAACTCCAGTTGTCGCATCCAGAGTCGGTGGACTTAAAACTATAGTCAAGAGCGGAGAGACCGGATACCTTATATCAAGGCGTTGTCCTGAGGCCTTCGCCCATAGACTAGAAATGTTACTGTCGAACTTTTACCTGCGACATAGCATGGGTATCGCTGCACGATCGGCAGCACAAGACATGAGTTGGAAACGCTTAGCAAAAGAGACATTGAGTTACTATACTTCTTTCATCAAAAATGGTAATTCAGAACACTCCTGACGAAACCATGCCACTTACAGCCGTTTTTCATACCAGACAGTCTGCCCAATTTTGTCAAATCCAAAAGACAGGTAAAGCTCTCGTGCTGGAACATTTTCAGCATCAACCTCGAGCTCAATAAAGTTAACATCTTGGGATTTCAAATAGGCGATTCCTGCAGCGACTACAGCCCTTCCTAGGCCTCGTCCTCTGTAATCAGGGTGCACACCAGTCATACCAATCGAACCGACGGAACAGTTGTCTTTAGATATTCTCTGTGTCCAAACATACGCCGACGGGTAATTCAGATAATCCAGAAATATTATGCCCTCGGGTGCAGTGTCTTTCATTTTTGTTCTGGCGCTTATCTCTTCAACAGTATTGGGACAAAATCCCCAACTTGCTTCGAAAGCTTTGTTTTGCAGATCCGTTAATTGTTGTTCATCGATTCCTGTCTTGAATAAACGAAACGAATATTGAGTGGGGATTTCGACAGAGGAGATATCTTCTCTCTTACACATCATTTGCCAATAATTTTTCACATATTGGAATTTTGCTTCCTCAAGCAAATTTCGATAGATATCCTCCGAAGATGATATCTCAATATGTAACAAAGAAACGTCCAAATAATTGGCATGACTTACACTTCTTTCTAACAATAATTCTTCAACACCTTTGTATCTATGAGAACTGACGACACCGCCGGCTGTAACCGCCCTATCAATCGTCTTTTCGTTAGAGACAAGAGCGAAACCAACGAACTGACCATTATTTGTCTCCGCAATAAAGCAGTTTTCTTCTGGAATAATTGAAGGCTGAGACAAAAACTGTCTCATATATTCCGTATCCCGGTATTTAACGGTATCAGTTAAATTGCTAACCTCATTATATAGCTTTGTATACCGATCTAGATCTTCCCAACAAAATTCCCGTACAAAATAAGACACAAACTAATCTCCATGGGTTTACATAGAGTGAACATAATTACGAAAGGCTTAGTCAATCATAAATTAATTATGCTCAGATTCTATCAGAGGGAATAGGACCTAACAACGTAATAGCCGGATCAATAAGCTATTTCTGACGTAAGCACTTGATTGTGAAGTTAGCAAGACATATCATTAACATGGCATTCTTTTTAAATCTCAATTAGGGCTGTAGAAATGATAGAGCGACCTCAAAAAGCAATGGTTGTCACTCCGCATCCTGACGATGCCGAGATCGGCTGTGGCGGCACTATAGCAAAATGGGTAGCCGATGGAACAGAAGTAGTCTATGTCCTCTGCACCAACGGTGATAAAGGATCATCTGATCTTCACATGACTTCGAAAAAACTAGCAAATATTAGAGAAAAAGAACAGAGTCTAGCAGCTCAGGCCTTGGGCATCAAAGAGGTTATATATCTGAGATATCCCGACGGCGGACTTGAAGATACAGCTAAATTTAGGGAACAGATAACCAAAGCCTTAAGAATACATAGACCTGACATAGTGTTTTGTACTGACCCATTTAAGCAAACATTTTACATGCACCGTGATCACCGTATATCGGGTCAGGTAACGCTGGACGCAGTGTTCCCCTATGCAAGAGATCACTTAAATTATCCAGAACACCTAAATGAGGGATTAATGCCACACAAGGTAGGGGATGTCCTCATGTGGGGTACAGACAAACCAGACACTTTTATCGATATTAGCGGCACTTTAGATCAGAAGACAAATGCTTTAAAGAAACACGCCAGTCAGGTGTCTACTGACGGATCGGAAGGTGATGCTGGTGATTTTATAAAGTCTAATGCGCGAAGAGTAGGTGAGAATGCAGGCATGGCGTACGCAGAGGCATTTCGCCGTATTCAATTTCGCCGGTAGGTGAAATTGAATGTACGATCTGCACGCTCACATTCTCCCAGGCGTAGATGATGGGGCTAAAACTATCGCTGAGTCACTTGATATCGCACGTGTAGCATATAAACATGGTACTAGGCATATTCTAGCAACTCCGCATAGAAAAGATGTTACAGAAAATTGGTCTATAGAACATATAGATGCCTTGATCAAGAGCCTTAACAAAGAAATTAAGGCCGATGGTCTAAATTTAACTGTCTATAGAGGTATGGAGAACCATCTTGATCTTAGCCTACCTGAAGAAATAAGAAATGGGAGAGCTCTTCCTATAAATGACTCCAAATATATCCTTATAGAACTACCTTTTTTCGGGATGCCCCTCTACGTGGAAGAGGTATTGCACCAAATTAAAGCCATGGACTTTATTCCCGTGCTAGTTCATCCTGAACGTATCGAAATGTTTCAACTGAACCTCGATTTACTGGCATCTTTCACCGATTTAGGAATGCTTACCCAAATAACCGCCGGCAGTATAGTGGGAACGTTCGGCCCCGAAGTAAAATCATTAACCCTAGAGATACTTCGCAGAGGTTTGACAGATATAATAGCGTCAGATACTCACAGTCCTACAGGCCCTAGAAGCCCCAACCTAACTGCCGGCCTGAAACGAGCGGAGGTATTTATCGGGAAGGAAGCCGCTTCCAATATGGTCACTTCTAACCCAAAAAATATTTTCGACAATCAAGATTTTAAAGTCGGTAGTTAACATTATTGAAAGCCAATTCATTCCCCTGAACACCAACCGTCGATCTTGATTGGTGTTATAGTTAATATACAGAACTCCGTTTCCTTTATAGCTTTTTCTGCATATTTCGCACCTTCACTTTCGCCTTTATAATGCATAGAAATAGCTATAAGAAAATCCCAAATACCGTTATATGACTCCACAGCATTACCCTTTATGAGAACATATTGATAAGGCTCAGTATGACCAGCAATCGACAAAGTTACTCTTGCGTCTCTTTGTATATTACGCACTTTAACGGCTGTAGAAGCAGACATAATTCTGATTTTCTCACCATCGTAAAGATGCCATACTGGTGTGACTTGTGGTGACCCGTCACGATTAATCGTAGCTAAATTGGTGATTATAGGTTTTTTAAGAAAAGCGTCCACATTTTCAGGTGTCAATTGTTTATTACTCCCAATTAGTTTCTCCATTCCACCTATTATCATTCTTAATCAGCAGTAGCATATATTCTACTGCAACATGTCAGAAACTCTGCTCCACACAATTTCAGATAATCTTGTGATAGGCAAAGAAGAATCAATTACCAGCCAGCGCTCTGGATCTCTACTAGCAAGATCCAAGTATCCGGTTCGGATTCTATCATGGAATGTTTTGTCTTCTTGTTCTATTCTATCCAAATCTCTATTGGATTTCCTGGCAATACCCAATTCCACAGGCAAATCTAACAAGACAACTAAGTCAGGTTTTAATCCTTTAGTTGCTAGGTTGTTTACGTTTTCTATTATATGTCGATCGAGTCCTCTACCATAACCTTGATAGCTTAAGGTTGAATAGATATAACGATCGCATATCACAATTGTCCCCTCCTGCAAGGAAGGTCGTATAACATTCTCCACTAGGGAAATCCTGGCAGCTGAAAATAAGAATAATTCAGCCATTGGTACAATATCCTTGCCAGATTTAATCCAAGTTGCTATCTTTTCTCCAGTAGGAGTGCTGCCCGGTTCTCTCACTGTCCTAACAGTACGACCAGTTTCTGTAAGAATGTGATGAAGTTCGGAACACATTGTACTCTTGCCACTTCCTTCAACTCCTTCAAAAACAATGAATAGTCCCATTCGTATATTACCCTTCACAATTAAGATTTTACTAAGCCTGCAAATGAAGCTCATACGGTACTTGGGTTAAAAATTTAACCCAAGTACCGTATGAGCTTCATTTAAATTAGTTATAACGAAGTAGAAATATTTATGTCTTTTAGGAGAATCATTTACAGACGAGAGATTACTACGTGTCTGCTAGGTTCTCTTCCGGAACTAGCGGACTTTAGACCGTATTGGTCGGCAATTTGGTGCTGTAAATGACGGACATAAGAACCCTGAGGATGGAGTTCAATTTCTGCTTTTCCCTGGCCAATTTGTTGAACGGCTCTTTCAGCCTCTTTCACTGCGTTGGTCAGGAGCTCTTCTGATACTTTCTTTCCTTTTTTTCGTGAAATTGCCTTAATGAATTGTTCAATTTGTGTAACAGTATTCTTCCTCAACACATAAACTGGCTTACCTTTTTTTTCGGCCATTAGCAGCGCTTGGGTCCTACGCCGATAATAATTTTTAGTCGTTACCAAGAGGTCTGCTTCATCAATCCGAGATACAATCCCTATTGACCCATTAGTCTTGTGCAACGCATCTTGCAATTTGCCCTTGTTAACTCCATATGGGAGTATAGTTACCATTTTTTCAGGAACTTCTAAGACATCATCATTTCCAGATTCGACCGTGAGTGATCCACTTAGCGTAGGGGTATCTATAGCTTCCATTGACCTATCGTCTCTATTAGATATGAACGTTCTTTCTATTTGGCCATCATCATTGATAATACGGGTCTGGGGAGTGTAAGAAAATCCTCGTAATATTTTATCTACTACCTCCGTAACATCGGGATGGACTATTACTCTAGACCAACTTTGGATCTCTACCAAAGTGTCAAAAGTTGGAGGGGCTCTCCTTTCCAAAACGCTCTTTTGGGTCCGTCGTCGACTCGCTTCTATATCACCCAAGGTTACTGATTGAATCCCTCCTACTAGATCTGACAAAGTTGGATTCATAATCAGGTTTTGGAGAGTATTACCATGGGCAGTAGCAACTAATTGTACGCCACGTTCAGCTATAGTCCTAGATGCATTCGCATCCAATTCTGTTCCTATTTCATCAATAATAATAACTTCAGGCATGTGATTTTCTACCGCCTCTATCATCACCGAATGTTGATACTCCGGAGATCGGACCTGCATGCGTCTCGCACGACCTATACCAGGATGAGGAACATCACCGTCTCCCGCTATTTCATTTGACGTATCAACAACAATTACACGTTTATTCGCGTCATCTGCTAGGACACGGGCGACTTCCCGTAGCATAGTAGTTTTCCCAACACCAGGTTTACCCAATAATAATATACTTTTACCGGATGCTATAAGATCTTCAATAATTCTTACAGTCCCGTACACAGCTCTACCGACCCTAACAGTCAGTCCAATAGTTCGACCGTTACGGTTACGTATAGCGGAAATACGATGAAGAGTCCTTTCTATGCCTGCCCTATTATCGCCGCCAAAGTCACCCACACAATCCATCACATACTGTATTTCTTCACTCGTGACCTCATTGGCACTGAGTATAAGAGTCTTATCTGGAAAGCGAGCCTCGGGAAGCCGACCTAAATCGAGGATTATTTCCAGTAGATCCCCCATATCTTCTCTGTCTCTGATAACACCCTGAATGTTAGAAGGTAGCTTAACAAGCAAATCCTCTAAATCAATATCAATTCTCTCTTGCAATTTTACGTTACGGTCTCCTTCTGTGCCAACCATTATTCTTCCTAGACAATCCTTTCGAACAGACCCGATTGGCACTTTTGTTATATATCCAATTTATCCTGGAAATACTCTAACCACACCACCCAGTGATAAATAACGTTAAAGCACTCACTTACTCGATACTTCTATCTAACTATGCAGCTCTAGCGTAGCTGCTCAATTCACAATATTGGAGCGCTAGGAAAGGATATAAACTGCAGTGGTTCTGACACAACAGAGCTATAATGGATGAGCCAACAGAGAACGTAAATATGCCCTAAATTCCAAATTTCACAGCAAACTCATCCGCAGTGTTGACGAGAATTTGATAGCACACTACGTGACAAATCAACGATAACTAGCGTCCTCAACCATCTTAAGAAAGAATTCGTGAACCCTAGTGTCTTGGGTTAATTCCGGATGAAATGACGTGGCGAGTAGAGCATTTTGCCTAACAGCGACAGGACGACCATCATCCAGTTTCGCCAGTATTTCCACACCACTACCGACTCTATCAACAGCAGGTGCTCTTATAAATACAGCAATATAGGGCTCACAACCTTTTATCTCCTCAATATCAAGATCAGCTTCGAAACTATCAACCTGCCTACCAAAAGCGTTACGACTAACGTCTATGTCCATTAATTCAAGAGGTTCAGGCCGGTGATCTGACAAACTCTTAGCCAAAACAATCATACCGGCACATGTACCCCATATAGGCATTCCCTCTTTAGCCTTTTCAGCCAAAGCAGCTCTAAAGTTGTAAATATCTATCAATTGGACGATAGTAGTACTTTCACCCCCGGGTATAATGAGGCCATCTATACTGTCCAATTGCCATGGAAGGCGAATCTCCGGAGCATCGACACCTATTTCCTTAAGCATTCTACGATGCTCCAAAAAGTCGCCCTGAATGGCTAGAACACCAATCGAAGTCACCTTACCAACCTCTTACAGCTAGTTGTTCTGATTCAGGCATCGTTCTCACGTCAAGACCAGGCATAGCATCGCCAAGGCCTCGTGAAACTTCGGCTATAATATGAGGATCGTTATAGTGGGTAGTTGCTTTCACGATTGCCTGCGCCATGATGTCAGGTCTTTCGGATTTAAATATACCCGATCCTACAAATACTCCATCCACACCTAATTGCATCATTAGAGCTGCATCTGCAGGTGAGGCCACACCGCCAGCCGCGAAATTGACGACCGGAAGTTTGCCCAATTCCTTGACTTCTTTAACCAACTCGTAGGGAGCCCTTAGGTCTCTAGCAGTTGCCATCAATTCATCTTCTGACATATTCTGTATGCGGCGAATTTCTCCCATGACGGTTCTTGCATGCCTAACTGCTTCAACTATGTTCCCAGTCCCTGCTTCACCTTTGGTTCTAATCATAGCCGACCCTTCACCTATACGCCGTAAGGCTTCTCCCAAGTCACGACAGCCACATACGAACGGTACTTTAAAGTCATGCTTGTTAATATGATTATTCTCATCTGCCGGAGTGAGTACTTCTGATTCATCAATATAGTCTACGCCCAAAGCCTCTAAAACCTGAGCTTCAACAAAATGACCGATCCGAGCTTTCGCCATTACCGGTATCGTTACAGCGGCTATTATTTCTGTAATCATGGTTGGATCAGACATACGTGCCACTCCACCATCCTTACGTATATCGGAAGGTACACGTTCAAGAGCCATGACAGCACAAGCACCAGCATCTTCCGCTATTTTTGCTTGTTCGGGAGTAACGACGTCCATTATTACCCCACCCTTAAGCATTTGGGCTAGTCCAGTTTTTACTCTCCATGTACCTGTTTCGGCCTTAACATCTACAGCCATATATAACCTCCATTCTTTCTCAGTATTTTTCTGTTTTACTACATTAAAGCTAAGTAGCCAGTCCACTATAAAATACAAATGGTATAATACAAGAACCACTTCTGTGTATTTCTATGGTGCCACTTAGAGGGGAATAATATCATGGAATCGACTATTGTGTCTTTAATGAGTTTAAAACTCCATCCCTATGATTCTGTTCCACTATATAGACAACTATACGAACAGCTCCGTAATATTATTCTTAACGGCCAACTGCCGCCAGGTACGAAACTTCCCTCCACAAGAGGGTTATCAGATGAATTATCTATAGCACGAAATACCGTGCTGAACGCATACGATCAACTTCTTGCTGAAGGCTACTTAAAAGGGCGGGTTGGCTCAGGGACTTACGTAGCCTCTGAACTTCCAGATGAATTACTTCAAGTCAGGGCAAATGCCAATCTTTCAGGCATTTCAAATAGGGCTAGTAGAACCCTTTCTCGACAAGGTGATTTAGTGGCTAGGTCATCCGTAAGTGAGCCGCACGACTTCGCAGTACCTAAGGCTTTTCGCCCTGGGCTCATGGCAATGAGTGTATTCCCTTTCAAGCTATGGGCCCGCCTTTGGGGTCGTCAATGGAGAAGAAGGTCATTAGATTTGCTTGGCTACGGAGATCCGACAGGGTACCGGCCACTTAGATTAATAACTGCTGAATATCTGAAGGTAGCTAGAGGTATACGTTGCGACGCTGATCAAATTATTGTCGTAGCCGGTTCACAACAGGCGCTGACCATAGCAACAAGAGTGCTTTTAAACGAAGGTGATGAAGTCTGGATGGAAGACCCAGGCTATCCAGGAGCACATGCAGCATTTAGGGGGGCAGGGGCGCGAGTACTACCCATACCAGTAGACATACAAGGCCTAGACATAGATCACGGCGTTTTGCATGGTGATGATGCTAAACTCGTTTATGCTACCCCCTCACATCAATATCCACTAGGTGTGACTATGACCCTTTCACGGCGACTTGAATTATTAGATTGGTCTAGACGATCAAATGCGTGGATATTAGAAGATGATTATGACAGTGAATTTCGTTACACAGGTATGCCTCTAGCTGCTTTGAAAGGTCTAGATACTGAGGGACGCGTAATTTACATTGGATCTTTCAGTAAGATGCTATTTCCATCATTAAGATTGGGCTATATGGTTGTTCCGCCAGATCTAGTCGACACCTTTGCCGCTACTCGAGCCTTAATAGACAGAGGTTCGTCATCCCTCGACCAAGCCGTGCTAGCAGAATTTATATCGGAAGGCCATTTCGCCCGTTACGTTCGTCGAGCCCGCATGCTCTACGCCGAAAGACAGAAAACATTGGTTGACGCCGCAACAGATAAACTAGAAGGTCTGCTTGAAGTCCCACCTTCTGATTCGGGTATGCACTTGGTGGGATGGCTACCAGAAGGACTTGATGATCTAATAGCCTATAAAAAAGCAGCGCAGCATAATGTAGAAGCCCCACCACTTTCAGTTTACTATACGGAATCTCCAGAAAGAGGGGGATTATTACTTGGATATACAGGGGTAGATACGTGCGAAATAAAGGAAGGTGTTAACAGATTGTCCCATGCACTCGAAAGTCTTTAATTATGATTCGAATTCAAGGCCTTCGTGTGATCCAAACTGACTGGTGAATTAAGCTCAAATGGACTTGAAAGACCTAACTCTTTACCAATTTCACGGATGGCCGGTGCGACTTCCTCTCCTAGCAATCTGATACATGTCATTGAATCTTCATGGTTAACCCTGCCATGATTAGCGTATAACGATAATATGGACGGGCGTGTTTCTTCTAACAGAACCTTGAGTTGTTTAATCACTTGATCAGGAGTTCCAGCAATAATACTTCCTGACTCCAATTCATTTTGATAAGAATCATCCCTTTGCTGTTCCATGTCACGACGCAATTTCAGACGAGCGGCAGCAGAACTATAACCTGGTGGACTTAACCATTCAGGTTGAGTAGAACCCTTTCGCTCACCACGTTGCATCCAGCGAAATTCTTCTCCGCCTTTCAAAGCCTTCTCCTCTGTTTCAGCGACATGGCATCGAATCAGGTATCCTCTTTGTTCCGGACCTGATTCGTAACCCATTCTACTGGCCGTGTCATCATAGAGTTTCCAAATTGCCTTTGTGCTTTCTATAGTCGTATTGAGTGCGACATATGGATAACGATGTTCAGCTGCCCATACAATCGTCTCCAGGCTGGCCATTCCAGGAATCCATATTCTTGGATGCGGCTGCTGCAATGGTAATGCCCAGGGATTAACTACCCTAAGCTGATAATGATTTCCCTCCCACCTAAACGGACCATGTTCCGACCAGATTTTCATAATGATATCGTGCGCTTCTTTAAATCTTTCCCTGTTATACGCAGGATTGACGTTGTTAGCGTATTGTTCTTGCCCGGCACCTCTCACAAATCCCGAAACGATACGTCCTTTGGATAACATATCCAGCATCGCGATCTCCTCTGCGATCTGAATTGGATTATCTGTCACAGGCAAGGGATATCCCAGCAGAACTATCTTAATTTTCTCGGTCATGCCCGCTAATACTGAGGCGAATATATGAATCTTGGCTTGCATACAGAGAGGAGTGTTATGATGCTCATTAAGCATAATCCCATCAAAACCTACTTCTTCTGCATAAAGATATTCCTCAAGCCTCTCATTATACAATCTACTCCCCTCGACAGGGTCAAAAAACTTGTTGGAAAAAACGAGATTATTACGACCTGCCTTTATCGCTTCCGATTCTGGATACGTCGACATAGGTTGTTCAGTAAAGTACATCAGGAACATTTTATTTACCTTTCATGTAAAGCCAAATTAACAAATAATTACAATAAACTAAATATACAATTTTTAATTATCGAGGGTCCGGCAGACTGTTACTTTAACCTAATCCACACCGACCAAAAGTACACTATGTTGGTAGCATCTCCACTAAATGCCAATTCTTTAACCGTTCGCCAGCGGAACGAACACGTGAACGCAACTCAAAAAGTCAACTATCTATCTGGAGGATCTTCCGAATGTATTCTAAAGACTAACACGAAACGGATTTTGCTAATTAAGTCACCTGTTTGAAGAAAATCAGAAATAAGGCGTTGTTTGACCACGGGGATGCTAACACAGATGGCCGAATTTCTCAACGATTGACTGATACTCATATCCAAGTTTTTACTATCAATTCCTCACGGATTCCACTATCTTTTACCTTCTCCAATAGATCCCCGTAAGAGTTACATCGTTCAGTGGATGACTTGGCTTCAATTAAGGCTTTTCAAGTACCAGAGTGATTGCATTACCAGTAAATCCATCCTATTTCAAGATCATCGGCTGGACTAAAGAGGTATAAACCAATTATTAAATTCAGACGCAATTCTCTCTTCGCCGTCAAAAGTTAAATAACCTCTTCGAACAGACCTCGAGAAAGGTAAACGAGACATAAGAAAGAGTATGTAAACGTTGGTACTAAGATGAAAGGTTACCGTAGCTGTATTCTGTGTGGAGGGCATGATATTGAATTCTTCACCATTGATAACGATATCGTGGCCATCCTCTGGTGAATCAGTTAGATCGAATCTGTATATTATTGGCACAGTAAGCCGTGTAGAGCTTCTAAACATAATACTTAGCCACGACTTCATCGTTTTCTTTAGAAAAGATTCCACGCGTGTGTTCAGTTGCGCCTGTCTGTTAAAACCATACTCTATATCTCGTCCATGCAATGCTAACTCCAGAATGCGATGTTCAATAAGACGGGAAATTGGCATAATGGTGCGCGAGTGCCAAGCTGGATCTCTGTATGCCTCTGGATTGAGGGATGCTATTAGAGTGTTTAATCTCCTACAGGAGGTATTAAATTCAGGAAACACGTCTTCGTGAAATGCAATTCTAACTGAAATGACGCGCTCAAGATATTCCTCTCCCTTTAGATGATGATATCCCATAGGAGGAGAGGTTTGACCCTTAAGAGCCCTTTCAATACTTTGATAATTAGCTTGCGACTCTAATATTAAATGACTTACTACATCAGCTATATTCCATTGTTCACACCCGCTACCGTAACTCCTCGCATCTCGCCATACTTCATCAGGTAAAGAATACAGATAACCAGCTAAATCATTGGACAGTGTCCTTAAAAGCTGGATGTTAGATTGTATTCCCATTAAATCAGTCATGTTTCAACTCTGTACTGACGGAGTTACTCTAATAGCTTATGTCTCTTAATACATTGCGCCACCGTTACAATTGCAACGTAACTAAAGCTATATTGTGTTCATACCCCCTGGTCGAAGAGAAATGCCACCAGATCTGCAGTCCTACAACTATACCCCCATTCATTATCGTACCAACCCACGACTTTTATCATGTTACCACCCATTGACATGGTAGATAACCCATCGATAATGCAACTATGAGCATTCTGTTTAAAATCACTACTTACAAGAGGTTCTGTTGAATAATCTAAAATACCCTTCAGCTCTTCAGTAGATGCTTTCAAATATGCACAGTTGATATCTTCAACAGAAGCGTCTTTACTTAAAACAGCTACAAAATCAGTTACCGACACTGTTGATGTTGGCACGCGAAACGCCATTCCATGAATCTTTCCGTTTAATTCCGGTAATACTAAACCCACAGCTTTGGCAGCTCCCGTCGTGGTTGGAATAATATTCATGGCCGCAGCTCTGGCTCGGCGTAAATCAGAATGGACCTGATCTAGAATGTTTTGGTCGTTAGTATAGGCATGGATAGTACTCATTAATCCACGTTCCACACCAAATTCATCATGTATAACTTTTACCATAGTAGCAAGACAATTCGTTGTACATGAGGCGTTGGAAATAACATTGTGTTTGCCAGCATCATAATTCTGCTCGTTTACACCAAGTACAATTGTTATGTCCTCTCCTTTCGCTGGAGCTGATATAACAACTTTCTTGGCCCCACCATTCAGATGACCGGATGCCCCCTCTGCATCTGTGAAGAACCCGGTAGACTCTATGACTATATCTGCACCATGATCGCCCCACGGCAAATTAGCGGGATCCCTATCCGACATAACCTCTATGGTATTGCCATCTATAACAATACTATTGTCCTTTGCTTCGACTTTTCCTGGATAGACCCCGTAATTAGTATCGTATTTAAACATGTGGGCATTCGTTGCTGTATCAGTCAGATCGTTTACAGCCACTACTTCCAATTTATCCGGATATCGCTCCATAATCGCTCGCAAGACTTGACGACCAATTCTCCCAAACCCGTTTATACCTACGCCAGATACCATCTTTAGCACTCCTTTTAAATTACACTACGTTTAATGTTAAAGAATAAAACGCGATCCGTTTCTTTTAAACACGGTTAAGTATTCGAATCTCAGCTAAATCTTTGTTTTCCTATACAGGATAAGGAAACAATTACTTTGAGATAAATCTATTCTATACTGGGATTCCTCGTAGTCTCAAGTCACCTTTCCGATAGGTCGTTGAAACATCTTGTCTAGACATCGATAACTGTTAGCATATGCCAGATTCTAACAAAATATGATTCATGATACCTGATGCAATATTCGTGTTCAAAACCTACATTAAAAATTAAATTTATCGTAAATTTCGCGACCGGCAAATTTGGCCTCATATCCTAATTCCCTCTCGATGCGGAGCAATCTATTATATTTCGATGTGCGCTCACTACGAGCAGGTGCACCAGCCTTGATTTGTCCCGCATTAGTACCAACAGCAAGGTCAGCAATTGTAGTATCTTCTGTTTCACCAGATCGATGGCTTATAATGATGCCCCAATCTGACTCTTTAGCTAGCTTTATCGCTTCCAGCGTCTCTGTAATCGTACCTATCTGATTTGGTTTTACCAAAAGGGCATTGCATGCATCCAAATCAATGCCCTTTTTTATTAACGCTGTATTAGTAGTTAGTAAATCGTCGCCTACCAATTGCACTTTCTGTCCTATTCTTTTTGTCAGAGACTTCCAGTTATGCCAATCTCTCTCGGCCATACCATCCTCTATGCTGATGATCGGGTATTTACTCGTCCATGATTCATACAGATTTATGAGTTCTTCTGGAACACAAACTCTCTTCTCATTTTGAAGATTGTACGTGGCATCTTCCATGACGAAAAACTCTGAAGCTGCGACGTCAAGAGCTATGAAACATTGTTTCCCAGGTACGTACCCTGCTTTATCAATAGCGTCTACTATAAGTTCTATAGCCTGTTCATTTGAAGAGAGATCAGGTGCGAAACCTCCTTCATCACCCACAGCGATACTTAGATTTAAAGACGCCAGAAGTTCTTTCAAAGAATGATATATCTCTACACCAGCTCTCAATGAATCCTTAAAACTATCGAAAGCGACTGGAACAATCATAAATTCTTGGAAATCAATAGAGTTTGTGGAGTGTCTACCTCCATTTATAATATTAAGCATTGGAACAGGTAGCACAAATCCACCTTCTTCATGGAATCGTAAGTATAGCGGTTGACGACTACGATTTGCTGCAGCGTGAGCGAATGCCATGGATACGCCAAGAATAGCATTAGCTCCTAGTTTGCTTTTGTTAATGCTGCCATCTAAATCTATAAGTTTTCTATCTAATGATTCCTGGTCCTTAAGTGGATATCCAACTAATTCTGATGCGATTATTCTGTTTATGTTTTCTACAGCTCTAAGAACGCCCCGTCCTTGAAAACGTTTAGGGTCCTCATCCCTTAGTTCTAAGGCTTCACCTACTCCGGTACTGGCTCCAGAAGGGACAAGAGCTCTTCCGTGAACTCCGTTAGAAAGGCTCAACGTTACTTCTAAAGTCGGATTGCCACGGGAATCCAGCACTTCTGTGGAGAAGAGTTTAGATACAACTTCCAATGTCAAACCTCCGTTAAGGCGACATTACATCCATTAAATTCCGTCGCCTAGCTGCATTTATCGCCTTATCAACAGCGTCAACAGGATCTGTAGCAACTTGAATAGACTTGTCTTCCACACCGTTACGAGACATTTTCCAAGTCCTCAAACCTATCGTTGGTATATTTTCTGCCAATGCATGGCCAATCTCAGAAAGGGTGCCAAAGGCTCCACCAATAGCTATCACAGATCTTCCAGATTTCACAACGATAACATTACGTGCATATTTCAATCCTGTACAAATCGGGTAATCTACCCATTTATTAGACTGGTTAGGATTATCTCCGGGCAATATTCCTATCGTATTGCCTCCTGTAGCCTTCGCTCCTTTACAAACCGCTTCCATAACTCCACCCATACCTCCACATACAACGGTAACACCTCTCTTACCCAATGCTTTACCGACATCTTCCGCTAAAGCATAAATATCAGGTTCAGCATTGCCACTGCCGATTACTGAGATTATCAATTCCTGTAACCTCCTAACAAAGTACCCGACTGTTGGAATTATAACACCACGATGTAAGGCGGAAAATGGCTCAAATATTGAACCTATAAAAAAGATCTGTAATTATACAGATCTGCCATAATTAGTTTTTCTGTCGGGAAAAATGATTATTCGTAACAGTGTATGATAACTTGTGTTTCCTTAACATGCGTTGTCTTAACCAATACTAATCCTGTAGTAAACTTCTTCTGAGTTTATATCCATACTGGAGGTCTAATATTTGAATGTCGGAATTTGCAAGATCAAAATACGACTACCAGAGAACCAAACCTTAAAAGGTAAACGCAGCGCAATTAACTCAATTTGTCATCGTATTAGAAATAAATTTAACGTTTCTATATCAATAGTGGATGATCAGGATACCTGGCAATTATCTACTATAGGTATAAGTTACGTGAGTAATGATACACGACAAACCAATAAAATCCTCAATCACGTGATAGCCTTCCTTCAATCCGCCCGAGGTGACATAGAGTTTGTTAGTAGCGAACAGGAAACTCTAACGGGTTTTTAACTTAAATTTTGACTACACTAATTTTACGATTTATTTATGGAAGAGGAATGTAATATATAATCTTAGTCTGTTTGAACCGGGAGTATCATGATGAATCAAAACAACAAAACACCTAGAGATCAAGAGCGTATCAGATTGTTTTTACACACGGAAGCAATTGCAATCTTAATCACATCTCTCAGTGCATTAAGATCAGAACTAGCACTTGCTGACGAACAAATTAAAGAACTTCACGCCCCAGAAATAAAAATTCGCATCCCAGATAATCTGTTTCAAAGCTTAGATCCCATTATCGAATCCATATCTACAAGTGTAATGGAACAAAGTGAACGATATTTTGATGAGAAAAAAGATTTAGAAGGTAAGCAAATATTCCACTCTACAATTCACGAACGCTGGCAATGGCATTCACAACTTATAGAACTTATGCAGTTGGTTTTGGCAGCAGCATATAGAAAAAACGATTAAGATAACCAATGCTCTTCTTGGGTTATCTTGTCTCTCGTTCAGCACATTTTTACAGATGTTTTATCAACCTTTTAACGTCACATAACTTTTAATCGTAATACCACTCATTGCACCTGATTCCTTATTACTAAGATCATATATATTTGATATCCCTAATTCGAACTTTCCGACATAACTATGAGCTTTAATAACTAAACTATAATCCGATTGACTCGCTGTAAAACTTATGATAAGTTCCAGACAAGTAAGAAATACTCCATGTGTAAGTCTTACACGCTAATCATGAGAGATTGTTTTCAGTTTTATGAGATTGTTAACTAACTGAGGAGGAAAATATGGCTACCGGTGAAGGTAAATTTGAAGTAGAAATTATTTACTGCGTCCCTTGAGCTCATCTTGGTACGGCGGTCTGGATGGCCTCCGAGATCTTCGCTGAAGGCGGAAAGGATATAGCCATGAGGATTACTCCTGGTACAGCTGGAATACTACAGGTTTTTATAGACGGTGACAAAGCATATGATAAGTTAGAAGAAGACGGACAATTCCCGACACTACCGCGAGTTAAGGAAATACGTGCTCTTGTTAGAGCAAAACTGGATTCTCTTTCATCGAATGCTGATTGAAATTTAGCTTTAATATAGAAATAAAAAGCTCTAGGCTGATCCAGCCTAGAGCTTTTTATTTGCTCTCATTCGTCTCATTATCACAATTTTCAAATAACAAACCCTGAAGATGAGGTGGTCTCTTGGGCGCCCTAAACGGTATTACTGTTCTGGATACTACCGATAATATGTCAGGTGCGATAGCTACGATGCTATTATGTGACAACGGGGCTAGAGTTATACATGCAGAAATCGACCCTCGCCCTAACTCAAGGGCCGCTCCAAAATATGCAATTTGGGACAGGGGTAAAGAAAAGCTCCATTTGAAGGATTTACATAATAGCCTCAAGGGTGCTAAACACGGTCAAGTAAGCCTAACCAGACTTTTTTACCAGTTGGTTAAAAGCATTGATGTTTTGGTTACTGACTCAACGGCACCCTTGCATTCTATAATAGATATCAACTACCAGAAGCTTTCAGCTATTAATCCTCAGTTAATTTATTGCTCTATAACTTCATATGGCGAGAAAGGACCCATACGACATGACTTATCGCTAGATGACCTAGTTATGGCTCGGACGGGTATTTTATCGTCACAACCCTCCTTTCGGCCAGGTCCTGTACATGTAATCCATCCCTTACCTAGCATAGGGGCTTCTCTGTGGGCATCCATAGGAATCTCAGCTGCTCTATATGCCCGAGAAAGAACGGGTCTGGGAAGGAACGTAGAAACTTCCCTTATGGCAGGAGCCTTGATGTTCTCACCCAAAACGCTCGGTGAACATCTACCAGATTTCTTTTTCCCTAATTCCCCGGCAGGAGGTGGACCTTTCTATAGCTTATATGAATGTGCAGACGGAGAATGGATTCACTTAGGCTGTATCCATGGAGGGTTTATTGATGTTGCGATATCAGTCATGGGCATAGCTCATTTAATGACAGAACCTAGATTCGGCGAGGGAAGGGATCCGGATTCCGAAGACTCTAGACGAGAACTGTTTGAAATAGTCAGAGAGGTCATAAAGACTAAGTCGTTCAACGAATGGGAAGCCTTATTTGAAGATGCTGATGTTCCATTTGCCAAAGCATGCACAACAGACGAAAGTATGGACAATCCTCAAGTTCAATTTAATGATATGGTCGTAAAAATAAAGGATCCAATGCTTGGGGATATGCTGCAAATGGGCAATCCGATTAAATTTAGCGAATCACCCGGTGACATTAGAAATGGCAGACTTTTACCTAATAAGCAGACATTGGAGGATCTTTCAAAGGCTATCTCAATTAAAAACATCCCTAGCAGTAAGACTAATAAGATTAGAGGAGATCAACTTCCAGCCCCTTTAGAAGGGGTAAATGTAGTCGAGCTAACTAATGTAATTTCTGGGCCGATGGCAGGCAAAATTTTAGCAGATATGGGTGCTAACTGTATCAAAGTGGAACCTCCTTATGGTGACATTTCGCGTGCAGGCGGATCTGAGTTTTTCATCCATCTGAATTCCAATAAACGTTCCATTTGCTTGGATGCGAAGACCGATTCTGGAAAAGACGTATTACAAAAGTTAGTTTCCAAGGCAGATGTTATCCTTGATAACATGCGTCCGGGCACTGCAAGTCGTCTGGGTGTTGGACATGAATCGATAGCGAAGCTTAATCCTAAGATAATTGAAACTCACATCACCGGGTATGGCTCATATGGACCATATTCTCAAAGACCGGGTGTTGACCCTCTGGCCCAAGCACTAATGGGGCTGCATAGAGCCCAAGGAGGAACAGAAAACCCGCCCGTCTTTTTGGGAAAACTAGCACCTACTGACTTTGCTTCGGGATCACTCGGAGCCCTAGGTACCGTCATGGCTCTGTTTTATAGAGAGAGGACAGGAACTGGTCAATCAGTGGAAACCAATCTTTTAAATGCCGGAATATTACTTAGTTCAGAGAGTTTCAGCAGATACGAAGGGAAGCCAGAGAGAATTCTTGCAGACAGAGGTCAGCACGGACTCGGTGCTTTACATCGCCTGTACCAAACAAATGATGGTTGGATTTACATGATCGCAAGTTCGGAAAAAGAATTATTGGCCCTGTCTGAGATTATTAGCTTAGATAAATCATCGAAGAAGTACAACCTTCCCGATTTCAAAAATTTGGCGGATTTAGGCACCACCTTAACTCAAAAACTGTCTGATATATTTCGCGGTTACAACTCCAATGACTGCTTGCAATTGCTGCACGACGCTGGAGTTCCTTGTGCACCCGTCATTTCCAACTATGGGATAGGATTTTTTTCTGACCCTCAGGCAATCTCAAACAACATGATTATAGAACATCATCACAGAACGTTCGGCAAGCTTAGACTCTCACATAATCTGATCGTCTTTGGAGCTACGAAGGAGATATGTGCTAAACCAACACCACTTCTCGGAGAACATTCCGCAGAGATATTAGAGGAATCAGGATTCTCCGATATCACAATCAATAGGATGTTCGCAAATAAAACAATAAAAACAGATTACACTTACTAATAGCTGTCAATAGGCTACTAACTATCGATAACTGGATGCTTATCCTAGATATTCTAACCGCTAGAAGAATTGACTTTAATTGGATAAAAACGTGACATCAGACGAGCAAAATAGAGATATCATAGCTCCTGCCAAACTTCCACTGGTTTTATTAGGTATTGCTATAATTCTTGTAATAGTATCGCAAATACTTGTGCGTCACTTCGCTCCCGCTTGGGTAATAACACCTCTTGTAGTCGCTGCAATACTTGTTTCATTAGTTGTTTCGGGAAAGAAGTATCGCGAATTAGACAAAATTAACACCATCAGCGATCGAATCACCTATTCTAAACCTAATAAATCCAGAATGTTGGAAAACAAACTCGGACTAGTATTTACTTCTCTGGGCGCGCTCTTCTTACTCATTTCACTTTCTCGGTTTCCCGTAGGGCCACCCTACATCTTAAGTTGGTTATGCTACAGCGTGGCTATGGCATGTATCCTCCTTAGTCTCCCAACATTTGACGGAGGCTGGACTAAATTCATTAGATATATTTCACAGGGGAAAGTTATCACCCTTAATCTTAAAGACCTTCCAATTTGGGTTGCATTTGGGCTGATATTATCTGTGGCCTTAGCACTCAGACTTTACGGACTTCAAGATCTTCCGGCGGGTTTTTGGTATGACGAAGCCGCGAATTTAAGTATCGCACAGCAAATACAAGAAGACCCAAGTTCCACACCCGTATTCTCTAGAGTTATTCCAATATTTTATCTCGTTCCCACAGCCATCCTTATTAGCATATTAGACGTCACACCATCTTCAATACGGGTAATCAGTGTGGCTTTCTCTATCTCTGGAATAGTCTCTTTATTTCTCCTCGCAAGATTCATATTAGGTACCTATCCGGCATTACTTTCGGCCTTGATATTGAGTGTAATGAGATGGGACATTAACTTTAGTAGAATTGGTATGGCCCCAATAACAATGACCTTTACTACAACCTTGGCGGCCTATCTCACCCTAAGGGCTCTAGAGAGAGGACGTGTTTCTGGCTATGGATACGCAGGAGCTTCATTGGGCTTCGGGTTTTGGTTTTACAGTTCTTTCTACATTTTCCCCATTGTAATTGGATGCATTGTAATTCACCATATCTTCACTAAACGTCCTGAAATCAAGCCCTTTGTAGGTAAATTAACTTTTATGATCACAATGGCCATATGTATAGGGGCCCCAGTTGCCCAATATGCTGTCCTTAACCCAGATTCCTTTTTCTCAAGAGTCGAATCCACCAGTGTGTTTACAGAAGGTCCCGTGAAAGAAAGCTTAGTTGATATTAAATCCGGCTTTATGAAACATGCTCTGATGTTTCATTCAAGAGGCGATCCCAATCCCCGGCACAACCTACCAGGATCCCCCATGCTTGATTTTGTTTCGGGAACTCTCTTTATCCTAGGTCTAATTGTCGCCATATTGAAATGGAGAAATATCGGCCTATTCTGTCTCCCATTGTGGCTTTTTATAATGATCCTGCCTGGGGTACTAACCATCCCAGGGGAAGCTCCTCAAGCCCTGAGGTCTATAGGCGTTACTCCAGCTGTAGCTATACTTATCGCGATAGCCATCTATACCATATGGTTAACAGGACGTTCCGCCGAATGGATTATTGTAAGGAAAGCAACTCCTTTTATAACCATCTTATTTCTGGGAGTTATTGCAGTGAGTAACATTAACACTTATTTTCATACCCAAGCTAATCATCCTGATGTATTCTCATTATTTAGTACTGATGAAACATTGATCGGAGAACACATGCTGGAATTACAGCAAAAGGGTTACAGCATGCTAGTTTCTGGTCAATTCCAACACAGCCTAAACAGATCACTGTTTGCAAATGAACCACGTGTCGATGTGATTAAAGGACCTGAATCGATACCAATTCACACAAGCTCGGTTTGGTTGGGAGCATCTGTCTATCTGGAACCCAGAGAGGAAAATCTCTATCATCTTCTACAACTTTATTATCCTGACGCACAATTTAGGGAAATTCGTCCGCCTAACGGAAAGGATATTTTATTCTATTCAGCAGTTATTAGCAGAGAACAACTTGAAGCAAGACAAGGATTAACAGCCATATATACTTTCCGCGACAACTCTGTTAAAGAAATGATACAAAGAAATACGGAGGCTATTTGGCTTACTGAATTCAAATCGGAAGACATGCCTATTAGTCTATTATGGAAGGGTTCCATACATATTAACACTCCTGGTGAATACTCATTCATTCTAGAAGGAACAGCCGATGTCGATGTCATTCTAAACGGTAGAAAACTTCTGGATAAGCGAAAAAGTATCGCCCATATCAAGCCTGCTATCGGCCTTCACTCAATACTTGTGACAGGACGCTTACATACTAACAATGACCGTTTTAGAGTACTCTGGCACCCACCAAATGGCGAAGTCACAGCTATCCCGACTGAACATCTCTATCATGGCACGATTCGCCCAATGGGCTTATCTGGACGGTTTTACACTCTGCAGGGAGATTCTACGGCCGCTCTCAACTTGATTACAACGAAAGTTCCAGACGCCACCGTCCTGACACCATCCATGGATGCATTCTGGTATACCCCTGTAGTCTCTACCCCTTACATTGCAACCTGGGAAGGCTCATTAAACGTTAATAAAAGCGGTGTTTATACATTTCAGGTTAATGGCACTGGAAAGATAAAGTTGACCATAGACGGGTTCATTAATTTGGAACATCCTCCAACAAATAGCATTGCATCAGAAAAAAGATTGACTTTAAAAGCAGGTGAGCACCAAATACGAGTAGATTACACTTCTCTTAGCCCGCCATCTCGTTTCGAAATTTTATGGGCTAAGTCAAATGAAGAATTAAAACCCATACCCATCAGAGACCTCTCACCCAACTTAGACCACTTATTCAGTATACTGGAAAGTCGGGCAAAGGATTAAACGGAGTGGGACCTTCCGTCTTCGTCCACCTCATGGCCTGATGGTGCTACCCCATCCAAATACTTAGTGTGGTTGAAGGGATCTTGGATAGGAAAAAATCCCAGAATTTGAGCCTCAGATGCCTCTTTATTTGTGAATCCATGAGGAACATTGGGAGGGACGACTATTGTATGGTCCGCTCCTACAAAGTAGGTTTCACCATCTATGACAACCTCCAAAGCACCTTTTAACACTACGATTAATTCGTCAGCTTCATGGGTATGAAGAGGCGCACCAGCCCCGGTTCCTATAGAACTAAGAGACATACTACTACTTGTAGTACCATCTCCTTTTTTTGTAATGTCCCATTTCCTATAATTCGGTCTCCAAGGTGTTTCGTCGGTATTATTATGATCAATTATTGGCAATATTATCACCGTCCACATTAAACAAATAAATAGGATTTTCTGTCTGTTAGACAAACCGTAATATGTTTTTTGTAGGCTGTCAATGCTTACGCCTAACGATGATGATATTTTCCAGCTATGATATACTTCGCCCTAATCTCATTCTGTACGATTAAGTGCTTTATCTTTGGAGGAAGTGATGTTCGACGTTATCATAGCTGGAGGAACAGTCGTTGATGGAACAGGAATCCCGGGATTCCGTTCCGACATTGGTATAACCGGGGATCATATAGTCGCGATAGGAAACTTATCTCAGTCAGAGGCTAAGAGGACTATTAACGCCAAAGGTCTCGTGGTGGCGCCAGGATTCATTGATACTCATGCTCATTCTGACGGAGCTTTACTGATGGATCCTCAACATGCAAACGGATTACGCCAAGGAATCACAACAGAGATTCTAGGTCAGGACGGTCTGTCCTATGCACCGTTATCAACAGAAAATTACCGTGTGTACCGGCGTTATCTCGCAGGCATATTAGGAGAGCCTCCTGAAGATCTGGACATGAGCTCTGTCAGCTCTTTCAGGTCACACTACCACAAAAAAGTCGCTATAAACACAGCATATTGCGTTGCTCACGGTGCTGTTCGACTTGAAACACTAGGGTTCAAGGATGTTCCTTTGGTGGGAGATCCTTTAGAAAGGGCTAAAATTCTAATCCGGGAAGGAATCGAACAGGGAGCAGTAGGATTTGCGACCGGCATGTCGTACCATCCAAATTCTTGGAGTGACACTGCCGAGATGGTAGAGCTCTGTAAAGTGACTCAAGAAATGGATGGTGTGTATGTAACTCATCTCAGGGATGTGAATACAGATCGTGCCTTCGGGGGAGGAGGAGTGCCTGAGGCGCTCGAAATCGGAAGGCAGTCCGGTGTTAAAGTCCATTTCTCTCATCACCGTACCCAACCGGGCACTGAAGGTAAAGTTGCTGACAGAGTAAAGTTGATAGACGAGGCTAAAGCCAACGGCGTTGACTGTACACTGGAACTATACCCTTATCCAACCGGCAGCAGTTTTCCAGCCAGCTTCCTTCCTAGTTACGCACACGAAGGGGGACCTGATGAAATTCTTAAAAGACTCAAGGATCCCATAGAAAGAGCGAAGATAATAGAATACCTAGACGATTACGATAGGCGACCATTAGACGAAGCAGTGTTCACGTACGTCCCACGGAACAGCCATTACGAAGGAATGACCTTATATGATATAGCGCAAGAGAGAAGCGTCTCTATGGGTGAGGCAATATGTGACATGCTTGTAGAGGAGGATCTACAAATTTGTTACCGAGGAGCTCCTCCGCATAACATATCAGTGTGGCGACAAATCAGCCAGGATTGTGTTGAGTTACTATCAAGGGACGACTACATGGTCGGAAGCGACGCTATACCATTAGGTAGCCTTCCACATCCGCGTGCATACGGATGTTTCCCCCGGTTCATAGGTAGACTACGTCGAACATTTAACATTATTGGTCTAGAGCAGATGGTACAGCGAATGACTCAAAATCCGGCTGTACGCTTCGGTCTTACCAAGCGCGGAGTAATAAAGGAAAATTACTACGCCGATATCGTAATATTTGATGCAGAGCATGTGATCGATAATGCAACATACGACGATCCTATTCAATTTCCAACAGGTATTCCATATGTTATTGTTAATGGCCAGATAGCTGTCGACAATGAAGTCTGTACCGGTATTCTAGCCGGTCAGGCTGTCCCTTAGAACGCATTAACGGTTCCTTAAATTGCAGTTTATCGATATCGGTCTTGCAATAGTAAGTAGTTTTCTATCGGCGTTTGTATTTAGTACAGTAGGCTTTGGCATAGGTATGACTAGTACACCTATGCTCCTCTTTGTTTTTGATCCTCAGACAGTTGTGGTGGTCGTAAACACAGTCTCTTTAGTTCTATTTGTTCTCATAATTATTCAAACTAGGTCTTCTTTGCCAATACGCCAGATAACACCGATAAGCATATCAGGAATTTTAGGCGTTCCGTTCGGAATATTTGTATTAGATTGGGCCGATACAAGCATTCTAAGACTAGGGATTACTATATTAATTATTTTACTCACACTAGCTGTTGCTATAAACAGACAAAGTCCAATCCTAGACCGAAAATTCGCAGGTATTTTTGTCGGGTTTATAGTAGGAATACTGATCACATCTACAGGTGTGGGAGCCATTTTTTTGGTGTTATTTCTGCTCGCTCGCAATTGGTCTAAGAATGCTATGAGAGGGGGATTATCTCTTTATTTTCTATTCTTAGAAGGGGCAGCCGTATTAAGTTATCTGATAACTGGCATGATGACCTTTGAACGAATAGTGTTGATCTCTATCTCTATAATACCCGCTCTGATGGGATTTGGACTTGCTTCGCTAGTAGTCAGTCGCATGAATGAAGACATGTTCCAAAGAGTCGTAATACTCGTCATCATAATCACCAGTCTGGTCGTAATTGTTAGAGAAATAATCGCGCTATGAAAGCTCATATATTCGAGGACATTCTACATTGATCAAAAATACAGTGGTTTTAACGGCAGTTATTTCGGGCATATTTACTTTATTGCGATCATTGAAACACGCTTAATGTTTTTCTCGTCTCTGATATTACACATCCCAGTTTATATGCCGAATATTATTTAACATTTATTTAACATTCTTGCAATATTTCAGAAACACTCTCCATTAATAATGCTGTCACTCTGTCCGGAGTAAGTCGAAAGGCGATAGCCTATACTCCGTTTCTCTAACTCGTTTATCTAATTATAAATATGCAATTTTACAGCATGTTGAGGAGTGTATAAAAATGAGGCTTGGGAATCTCGGTTCAGAACAGGTTATCGATCTGGCACAAGACATGGGAATACAGATGATCGATCTAAAGTTTGTTGATCTGCCAGGTACGATGCAACATCTTTCTATACCCACTACCGAATTAACACCAGATCTTTTTAAAGAAGGCACGGGTTTTGATGGCTCTAGCATTCGAGGGTTTCAAGCGATAAATGAAAGCGATATGCTACTTTTACCCGATCCATCCACTGCCGTTCTGGACCCAACCTTTGAAATTCCCACCCTGAGTTTAATCTGTAATATTATTGATCCTTTGACCGGGGATGGATATGCTAGGGATCCGCGTCGTATCGCTCAAAAAGCGGAGGATTACCTCAAGTCTACGGGTATAGGTGATTTAAGTTATTGGGGACCAGAAGTTGAATTTTTTATATTTGATGAGGCTCGATTTGATCAAACTGCCCATAGCGGATACTACTTTGTAGATTCAGATGAAGGCATATGGAATTCTGGATCTGAATCTGTCTTAAATAAAGATTTAAACAGAAACCTTGCCTATCGTCCTAGACTAAAGGGAGGGTATTTCCCTTCACCGCCTATAGACACCTTCACTGACATCCGTTCAGAAGCTGTTCTTTTAATGCAGGACTTTGGGATTCATGTCGAGAAACACCACCATGAAGTTGGGACGGCCGGACAAGGTGAAATTGATATACGTTACGACACCCTAGTTAGTACGGCAGATAATGTAATGGTATATAAATATATACTCAGAAATATAGCTAGAAAGCACGGTAAAGTAGCCACATTCATGCCGAAGCCCATATTCGGTGACAACGGCACCGGAATGCATACCCATCAGAGTATTTGGAAAGATAACGCTAATCTCTTCCACGGCCAGGGGTATGCCAATATGAGTGACATGATGAAATATTATATTGGCGGTCTACTAAAACACTCACCTGCCTTACTAGCTTTCTGCGCTCCAACAACCAATTCGTACCGACGACTAGTACCAGGGTATGAAGCTCCAGTCAATCTCGTATACTCTGCACGTAATCGTAGCGCCTGCGCGAGAATTCCAATGTACTTCGATTCCCCGGCCTCCAAGAGAATAGAATATCGCTGTCCAGACCCTACAGCTAATCCCTATTTGGCTTTTCCTGCAATGCTTATGGCAGGAATAGACGGCATAATCAATAAAATCGATCCCGGAGATCCAATGGATGTAGATGTATACGAATTAACCTCTGAAGAAATCTCTAATGTACCCAAGGTTCCCGGAAGTCTCGAGGACTCTTTAGATGCCCTAGAGAAAGACAATGAATTCCTAGTCCAAGGAGGCGTCTTTACTAAAGATATAATCCAGACATGGCTGGATTATAAAAGAAACGTAGAAGTAAATGAAATGAAGCTTCGTCCTCACCCATACGAATTCTACATGTATTTCGATTCATAAAATAACGAATGGTTTTTAAATGGGCTGGTATCCAATTACCTAATTAAGGCCAGATGCTATACAAAACGGGGGCATTTTCCGATGGAATACGCGTTTGGAGCCCTAGCACAAGGGGTGTTTTCAAATCCAGATAATATATCCTTGCTCGCACTTAAAGGGGAAGAGTTCGGATTTGAAATGATGTGGGTGAATGATCACATTATTATGCCTTCCAGCATAAACTCCCGTTACCCTTACTCTGAGGATGGTAAATTCAATGAGTTTGGAGAATCAGGTGACTATCTTGAACAGTTAACAGTTTTAAGTTATTTAGCCGCTTTGACGTCGAAGGTCAAACTTTTGTCTTCTGTAATGGTTGTGCCCTATCGCGATCCAATCTTGACTGCAAAGATGCTTTCTTCTATAGATATCTTATCCAAAGGCCGTCTCTTGCTAGGATGTGGAGCAGGCTGGATGCAAGAAGAATTCGAAGCATTAGGACGTCCTCCTTATGAAGAAAGAGGGACTGTAACCGAAGAATATATTCGTATTTTCAAAAATCTCTGGACTGAAAAATCACCTTCCTTTGCCGGACAATACACTTCGTATTCAGACATAGTGTTCGAACCTAAGCCACTGCAAACACCACATCCGCCTATATGGATCGGTGGAGAAAGTCGCGCGGCGCGTGAACGGGCAGTGAGAGTCGGAGACGGTTGGTTTCCAATAATAGACAATCCACGGTACCGACTTGACACGCCAGAACTTTTTAAAGCGGGAGTCGAAAGTCTAAAAAAACTATCGACTAACTATAATCGTGATCCTAAAACTTTGGGGATCACATTTGCAGTTAATTTATATGATGATACTCAGGCACACATTGGAGATGACGGAAGACGCAAAGTCTTTACAGGTACCCATGAACAAATTGCTTCAGACATTATCGAATACAACAATGCAGGTGCGCAGGCCATGATGTTGGGATTCAACATAGACAGACGCTCACCAAATACAACTATCGAACAGATGCACAGATTCAGTGAATGTGTGCGCCCTTTAGTTGGAGCTTAGTACGATTTAACTTTGAGTGGATTAAAGATATGTTAAACAGAGATTCAGAAGCTATAGAATATGTGCTGCATGCAGCTAGAGAAAACGATGTTAAATTCATTCGGCTGTGGTTTACCAATATACTGGGTAGTTTGAAGGGATTCTCAATAACAGTTGAAGAATTGGAAAACACTTTAGTCCGAGGTATGGGATTTGATGGGTCTTCTGTTGAAGGATTTGCTCGTTCAGACGAAAAGGATCTTTACGCGTTACCAGATCCTAACACATTTAATATTCTCCCTTGGAGACCAAAAACTAATGCCGTCGGAAGGATGTTTTGTGACATCATCACACCCAGTGAAAGATATTTTGAAGGTGACACGAGATATGTTCTCAGGCGAAATTTAGAGCGAGCAGCAAATCTTGGATTTACTTACTACGTCGCACCTGAAATAGAGCACTTCTATTTCAAGGATGCTGATAGTACTACAATGCTCGATCAGGGCGGATATTTTGACCAAGATGCTACAGATCTATCTACCGACCTAAGACGAGAAACCGTGTTAATGTTAGAGGAGTTTGGTATACCCGTGGCATCAAGCCATCATGAAGCCGCCCCCAGTCAACATGAAATAGACCTAAAACATACAGATGCACTAACTATGGCCGATACTGTTATGTCATACAGATTGGTCGTTAAGGAAGTTGCGAACAAGTATGGCTATTACGCAGCTTTTATGCCTAAACCAATTGCAGAAGTCAATGGTAATGGTATGCATATACACCAATCTCTGTTTAGAGGTGACCAGAACGCCTTTGTGGATACAAATGATGCCCACCAACTTTCCGATACCGCTAAGTATTTCATTGCCGGTCTTTTACATCATTCCCTTGAAATAACTGCTGTTACCAATCAGTGGATCAATTCTTATAAACGGTTGGTTCCAAAATTTGAGGCCCCTACATATGTCTCATGGGCCACGGTTAATAGATCTGACTTAATACGAGTTCCAGCATATAAGGCAGATCGAGAAATGTCCCGTCGTATCGAGTATCGCGCACCAGACCCTGCATGTAATCCCTACCTTGCATTTAGTGTTATGCTTGCAGCAGGCCTCGAAGGAATTGAGAAAAAATATGATCTCCCCTCACCAGTGGAAACCAACGTTAATGAAATGAGTAAGAAGGAACGTAAAAAGCACGGAATAGAGGAATTACCTTCTAACTTGTGGGAGGCTATACACATTACAGAACAAAGTACTCTCGTTCAGAAAGCCTTAGGGAAACACGTCTTTAAGAGTTTTATAGAAAATAAAAAGATCGAATGGGAAATGTACCACTCCAAAATAAGTGATTACGAGATCAAAAGATATTTACCTATACTTTAAATCAGAGAGTTCATTTCGCATCGCTCTCAAAATATTAGACCTCGCTTTTTGATAGAATCGTTTATAATACCAATCAATACAATCATGATTTCGAAAATAAGGAGAACTGATGACAAGCCAGAAAATCTCGTACATAAGTGCAGCGAAACCAGAGACATCAGAAACAATTTTATTCGAAGAACAACTCGCGGGTCTAGATTACGATATTGACGTCCATGTCTGTACAAGTGAAGGCGAAATTATCGAGGCCGTTAAGGGTGCTGATGTTATTGTCAATCGTGGTGTAGCTATGCCCCGTAATATTATCGAGCAAATTGATTCCGCACAGGCAATCGTCAGTCTGGGTCATGGATTTGACAGAATAGATCATTACGCAGCTACGGACAACGGAATTATGGTAGTAAACTCAGCAGGTTTCTGCACAGAGGAGGTAGCCAACCACGCTATGATGCTGCTCTTAGCTTCTGCCAAGAAGTTGACGTTCCTCAATGAAACGCTAAAATCTGGTAATTGGGACAATGAAACCCGTAGTAATCTAAACCCTTTGGGCACTATTGACGGGCAAACATTAGGACTAGTCAGTTTTGGGAATATTGCGAGAGCTGTAGCTCGCAGGGCACAAGCATTCGGACTAAGAGTAATTGCTTATGACCCTTATATACCATCTTGGATAGCTAAAGAGTACCGAGTAGAACTAGTTAGCACACTTAGAGATTTGGCTGAAAACTCAGACTATATCTCAGCTCACGTACCACTTAATAAAGAGACGGGGAAAATGATGGATTCGGAGTTCTTCAACGCTATGAAACCCAACGCCTATTTTATAAACACATGTCGTGGGGGAACAGTTGATGAAGAGGCGCTAATCCAAGCACTGCAAGCCGGTAAGATAGCTGGAGCCGGCTTAGACGTGTTTGCTGAAGAACCTACTTCCAAAGATAATCCCCTTCTAAAAATGGACAACGTCATAGTGACACCCCATTCGGCTGGAACATCAGAGATATCATTTCAAACGGGATTTACAAGGATGGGCCAAGAAACTGCCAACCTCATAAAGGGTCGCTCACCTATGTCGCTAGTTAATCCGGAAGTGCGATCGAGTATAGCTATAAGACCTGCCGCTCGTCACGTATGATTGATAGTGATGAGACTCTTAAAGACTTCCATCTATTGGGCTAAATACCCCCCATCGGCGGCAAGAGCATGTCCCGTAACAAATGATGACTCATCGGAGCACAGCCATGTGACGACTTGCGCTATCTCTTCAGAAGTTCCCAATCGTCCAATAGGATGGCGTCGGATAACACGCTCCCTAAGCTTGTCGTCACCTTTGGATATGCGATCCATCATGGGGGTTTCTATATAACCGGGACACACGGCGTTAACTCTTATACCTGACTTTGCATATTCTAAAGCTGCAGTCTTTGTTAGACCAATTACACCATGTTTAGCAGCTACGTAAGAGCATGCCCCGGGCATGCCAACCACTCCCGCTATCGAAGCCGTGTTTACGATACATCCAAATCCTTGCACTAGCATTTGTATGATTTCGTATTTCATTGAAAGCCAAACACTCTTTAGGTTTATATCAATAACCCTATCCCAATCGGCTTCGGAATACTCATGTATAAACTTATTATCAGCTTTATTCACGCCCGCATTATTGAAACCATAATCAAGCCTGCCGTACGTAGTAACAACTTTTTCGATGAGATATTGGCAACTCTGAGTTTTTGTCATGTCAGTCATAACGAAAATTGATTTGCCGCCCTTTCCATTTATTTCTTTTGCAGTCGCCTCGCCCTGTAAATCATCAATGTCAGCGACGACAACACTAGCTCCATTCTTAGCAAATGCTAATGCTGTAGTTCGTCCTATACCTGAACTTCCACCGGTTACCAAGGCTACTTTACCATCAAATTTTAGAGCCAAAACCACAATCCTCCAATTACTTTCATCAATACATATTTAATCTCAGATGCAAATACTGTATCTGTATTCGGTCTCAATTTTTTACTGACAGACAAAACCTCCATCCACGGACATCGTGTGACCGGTTACAAAAGAAGCATTATCAGAACAAAGCCAAACTGCCGGTGCTGCTATCTCCTCAGGACTGCAAAAACGCCCTATCGGTTCCTTACCTAAAAAGCGTTCCTTAAACCCAGGTAAACCTAATGCAATCCTTTCGGTCATAGGCGTATAAGCCCCACCAGGACAAATAACATTAACCCTGATACCATATTTGGCATTCTCTAAGGCAGCTGTTTTTGTCAGTCCTATTACCCCGTGCTTACTGGCCGCATATCCGGCACCGGCTGCTATACTGCCGACCAAACCGGCAATAGAAGAAGTGTTCACTATAGAACCACTCCCCTGTTTCAGCATCTGAGGAATCTCATATTTCATACACAACCAGACACCTTTCAGATTCACCCCTAGTACCCTATCCCAAACTTGTTCTTCATATTCGTGGGTTAGTATCCCTTGAACACCTTCTATTCCGGCATTATTAAATGCACAATCTATTCTACCGAACTTAGCAATAGTTCCATCGATCATGTGTTTTACTTCAGAAGCTTTAGAAACGTCCGTTTGCAGAAAGACAGCCTCACCGCCCTCTGACTCAATTTCTGCAACAGTTTGATTCCCGTCATCAGAATTAATATCAACAACCACGACTTTAGCACCTTTTTTTGAGAAAATCATACACGCGGCCTTACCTATGCCCGAGCCTCCACCTGTCACAATTGCCACCTTCTCTTTGAAATGACTCTCCATCTTAATCTCCTTAGATGCATGATTTGAAATCTACGGTATGGTTACCAATATTTTCCCAAAGAAATTTATGTCTTCCATCATTTTATGTGCTTCAGGCACTTCTGTAAGTGGAAACGACTTATGAATGACACCACGTATCACTCCTTTACCAGCTAATTCAATAATCTGTCTCAGATCTTCATTACGACCCATAAAAGCTCCGAATATAGTCTGCTGCCTCAAAAATAACAACCCTATCTGTAAGTCAACTTTATAGCCAGATGTAGCACCACATATACCGTAACGACCGCCAATCGCCAATGAGGATGTAGCATCATGCCAAAAATCCGTACCCACGTGGTCTAGGACCACATCAACTCCTTTGCCGTCGGTTAATGCTCTCACTCTCTTTGCTACATTTTCCACTTTATAGTTAATAACTTCATCCGCACCCAAATCTCTGGCCTTATTCATCTTCTCATCCGTGCTGGTCGTGGTTATCACTTTAGCTCCTATAACATTCTTTGCAACCTGTATACCTGCTGTGCCAACTCCACTGGACGCAGAAGGAATCAATACCGTTTCCCAGGGTTTGAGAACAGCTTTCCTGAGCATAATAGACCAGCAAGGCAAAAAGACAGTTGGCATGGAAGCAGCCTGTTCATAACTCAAATTCGCTGGAAGCTGTACAACGTTAGACGCCTCTACCGAAACATACTCCGCATAACCACCGTTAGTCGTTACGCCCAACATGCCGGAGTTTACACATAATTCGGGTTCACCTCTTATACAAAACGCACATTCAGTGCAGATTATTCTGGGGTTAACAACCACACGGTCCCCTATACCTACTCTGGAAACATTGGTCCCAATCTCGACAACTTCTCCCGCAACGTCACTACCCAAGATATGCGGCCCATCAAAATTGAGTCTAGTGCCTCTCTGGCCCGCTCTGGTAAAGATATCAAGACGGTTTAGGGCACACGCTCTTACTTTGACTTTGACTTGGGTCGGTCCAGCATCAGGTTCGTCAACTTCGCCGTATACTAGAGTTTCAGTTCCACCATGTTTTACAATATATACTGCCTTCACTCAACTAGTCCTCCTACCCAATTAGACAACTAATGGCTTAATATTTGATGCGAAATGCTCCATACGGGATAAGGTGTTATCCAATTCGGCCTCACCAAACCTGAGCATTAGTGTACGTACACCCAGTTCTTCAAAGGTTTTTATATCATCCGCTATCTCTGATGGATTGCCCGTAAAGCATCGTCGTTCACCGTCAGGCAATAATTCCTTTTCTTCATTGTACCAACTAGCACTGTACGCTAAATCGATCGTGTCAGGATTACGTCCAATCTTATTTGCATGCCCCCGTACACGAGACAAATAACTAGAGAATTCTGTAGGAGTTCCGACCGGAAAACGTGGGTTGCTTCCAATCGGATACCAGGCATCTCCTAGTTCAGCTGCTCTTCTAAGTGCTGGTGGGCTCTCTCCACCTATCCATATAGGCGGATGCGGTTTTTGTATTGGCTTTGGTGCGAATGTCACATCTGAGAAATTTGCGTATTTTCCTTGAAATCTTGGATTGTCTTTCGTCCATAATTCTTTGAAAACTCGAATGTACTCATCGCTTACAGCTCCACGTTCCTTATAGGGCGCAGTCCCTATAGCAGAAAATTCTTCTTCCATCCAGCCTACGCCACATCCAACGATCAGACGTCCCTCTGACAACACATCGATCGTAGCTAGAATTTTAGCTGTTAAGACGGGATTTCTATGAGGCAACACCATGACTGAAGTTAGTAGTCTGACTTTCGTGGTAATTGCTGAAAGA
>CAYSLK010000015.1:0-5080 GCA_964431885.1 uncultured Dehalococcoidia bacterium
TTTCTCTAGACGAAAGCCTAACATTAATAGCGACCAATATTGCTCCGATCCACAACGGACCATAATGACCTTCAAGCATAGGTGGAATGTTAGGCAACATAAAAGCCACCTTATCTCCCGCCTGCAAGCCGTGCTTGTCCAACGCTCACGCAAGACGTCGTACACGGTCGTGAAAGTCCCTATAGGAATACTGAAGATGACCATAGGATACTGCCGTTTTTTCGGGATAGACTAGAACGCTTCTCTCTAAAAATGAAAGTGGATTGAGATCCTGATAGGAAACTTCGGTTACCATGCGAATGATCCTCCTGACTTATAACGACCTATCGTAACTCACTATACGATTCATTATGACGACATCTTATGTATGCAATACATAGATCAGCTAAAGGACACCGGATCAACATCAATTACCCATCGCCTAGGAAACGTAACATCAGTTATCAACAACTTAGGCTCTCTTCCTCGCAAAACAATATGCCATCGGTACTCTCCACGGAGACGTGGAGGATAAGCCTGTGTAGGTCCCAAAATATCGATGTCTGAATAGCCATGGATTTGTTTCTCTTCGCATATCATCTTGGTCATTCTGGTCACTTCTCTATAAGATGCTGTGGGATTCCGATGAGAATAGATTAAACGGATCAGTTTATTATATGGTGGATTTCCTTGTTCCCTCCGATACAGCATCTCTTTACTGTAAAATTTCTGGTAATCTTGTTCAGTAGCCGTCTTAATTGCATAATTTTCTGGTTGATATGTTTGTATAACAACTTTACCTGCTCGTGGACCCCGTCCAGACCGGCCTGACACTTGGTACAATAATTGGAATACTCTCTCTCCAGATCGATAATCGGGTATCGTCAAGCCTTGGTCGGCTGATATAACTCCAACAAGAGTAACATGCGGGAAATGTAACCCCTTTGCTATCATTTGAGTACCCACTAAAATCTGAGATTTTCTAGACCTGAATTTTTCAAGTATTTCTTGGTGACTTTTTATATTCGTCGCGGAATCTCTATCCCACCTTAATACTGACGTGTCAGGGAAATGATTATTGATTTCGTCAACTACAGTTTGAGTTCCCAATCCATAGAAATTCATCTGATAGCTACGGCAATTTAGGCATATACTCTGTAATCCCTTCTTATATCCACAATAATGGCACAATAATAATTGCAACCGTTTATGATATGTCAGAAATACATCGCAACGGCGACATTTAACACCAGTACCACAATTAGCACACTGAACGTACGATGAGGAACCCCTCCTATTCAGAAATAATATCATTTGTTCATCGGCATTAAGACACTCAATCATGGATGATCTAAGATAGCGGCTGAATATACTTCTGTTGCCCTCAACAAGTTCCTGTCTCATATCTACAAGGGTTACTCCTGCGAGAGGTACATTTTTGATCGTACGTGCCCTGGAAGGCTCATGTAGCTCAGAGGTGACTCTTTGAGATAAGATATGTAGACGAAACTCTTTTTTCAGACCCCTGTAGTAACTTCCAATATCGGGAGATGCGCTACCCAGCAAAACAACACACCTGCTTGTAGATGCCAAGTACGAGGCCACATCTCTGGTGTGGTATCGAGGATTGGAATCTTGCTGCTTATATGTCCATTCGTGTTCCTCATCTATAATTACCAAGCCCAATTTGTCAACAGGAGCAAAAATGGCACTTCTCGAACCTATGACTATGTCATAAGAACCCTGTTTTATCTTCCACCACTGATCGAATCTTTGACCGATACTTAGTCCGCTATGCAACACAGCAATACTTTTTTTATCAAATCTAGAAATAAACCTGTCAATTATTTGATGTGTCAATGATATCTCGGGAACAAGAATTATGGCTCTCTTACCGGATTCAAGACAATACTTTACAGAATCAAGATAAACTTCTGTTTTACCGCTGCCAGTTACCCCTTGAATTAAAAAGGTTCCATCAGTCCTGTTACTATCAATCAAACTGGAGCGGACATCTAAAGAAATCGCTTTTTGATCAGCTGTAAGCTGAGTCCTTCCAAAAGGTTGGAAGACCCTGTTTTCTAGAGGGTCTCGATCGACTACAATGCTAACTTTCTCGATCCATCCCCTATCAAGCAACGTCTTGACCGTACTGTAACCATGCTCTTTACGTAATTTTGGTAAAGCTACCAAGTCTTGGGTTTCCAACAATTGTTGAATTAAGGCAGTTTGTCTAGGTCTCCGAGCAATTCCCATGGACAGCCATTCTTTGATTTCTTGAGACTTTCTATCTACGACCCGTATATGGAATATCACTCGAGGTCGAGCAGCCGGCTTAGTCCAATGTGTTGTTTTGGTGAGAAGACCTTTTGTAATCAATGTTTTGACAGTGTTGCGCATAGAGTCACCAAATAATTTAACCAGGTGTTCCTGGTCAACATCTCTTTTTCTACGCACATATTCTAAAACTTTACGTTGCAAAACAGACAGATTATGATGTTCACCAACTGCGACATCACGCTCCATAGAAATAAAAGCCTTCTCCCGTACGCGAGATCCTGGCGGTAGCATGGGGGTAACAGCCTCAAAAAGAGTACACATGTAATATTGGCTAATCCATCTGGCCAGTTCCAAATGGATATCTGATAGAACAACATCTTCGGTAACGAGAGCTATTATGTCTCTGGTGTCTTCAACCTGTGGATAGCTCTCTATTGAAAAGACTACACCTTGAAGTTTTCGAGACCCAAAAGGGACCTGGACAATGTGCCCAGGAGAAACAGTAAGTGACGTCGGAATAGAAAAACTGAATGTTCGGTTATATCCTGTTGGTGCATCAACTGCTACTTCGGCAAATTTCATAACTCGGGTTCTGGCGTGCTGTAATTATTCCTGTGGCAGGACACAATCTCAATAAGACGAATGTCGCAACGATCTACTATCTACGACCCTTCTCCCGGATCCGTGCCGCACGACCAGATAATCCTCTGAGGTAATAGAGTCTGGACCTACGTACAGCTCCTCGTCTAACAACCTGAACCGATTCAACAACTGGGGAGTTTATCAGGAAGGTTCGCTCGACGCCTATCTCGTAAGTCACTCGTCTAACAGTGAAAGAAGCACCTGGTCCGCTACCTCTCTTACGAATAACTACGCCTTGGAAGACCTGAGTTCGCTCCCTATCACCCTCACGAACTTTGATGCTGACCTTCACCGTATCGCCAGGATTGAATTGTTCTATTTTGTCATTGGATTCTATCGATATTAAATCTTGTGCTTCCATGAAAACTCTACTCAAAGTGAAAAGTTTTAGTACCACTAAGCATTCTACTCCTCTCGTGGTTAACTAATCAAGGTGCAATTATCTAATTTAGTTCCAATTAGGGATTTGTCTGGCGCTAGGCCATAAATGTTTTGCGGCTAAGTAGTTCATAATCGTTATTCATGAATTCTCAGTAGAGGTCTAACCGGAAATTAGCGATGCAACTCATACTATATATGTGACACCAAGTTATGTTGTTCAAAATCCGTAGGCTCTGGCTCACAAATGAGTATCATCCTCATTTTGATAGCCTTCTTCACATTATAGGAATGAATAAATCTCTAGTTTCAAATATTGTAATTTGCACTTGACAATGAGGTGAAGAAACGTGTATACCTCTCTATGAAAAGTCAAAAGGCCAACGGCTTTCGGTCCGAAATATATTTTCTTAAGAGGGGGTAGGTTTCAATGGCAACACTGAGGAAGAGTGACATGAGTTCTCGAGTGGCTTCCAACCTTGGTGGCTCTAGAGCCCAAGGAGAGGCGGCACTAAATGCTGTTCTTCGTAGCATACAAGAAGCTCTAAGTTCAGGGAACAGGGTAGTCCTTACTGGTTTTGGTTCTTTCGAAGTTAGGCAAGTTAAAGCTCGTAAAGTTCGCCCAATCCGAGGCGGGCAGGCAGGGAATCTCATTACGGTGCCAGCCCATAAGCGAGTAGGATTCACAGCTGGTGCTGAGTTGAGTAAAGCCGCCCAATAATCACCACCACTCTCCACAACTTTAAAACGAATGTAAAGAAAGAAGGAAGATCTGATTTCTAAGATCTTCCTTCTTTTTGTCCAGTTAAGGTAGCGAAATACGATAAGAGAGATGGAGCCAACTGATTAAGATTTAATCACCACCATCTTTATACCCGTTTATAGGCTTCCAATGCGATTGACATACTAGGCACGGATTAGTATAATCATAGTTTATCGCCGAAATTTTTGTGGATGTTTTATAGCCACATAAAAGTAAATTAAGACAGAATAATGAGGTTGTTAAATGCCTACAGTCAACCAGCTGGTACGAAAAGGTAGGAAAGGTAGAAATAAGAAAGACAAGGCTCCAGCTCTTCGATTCTCATTTAACTCACTTAAGAACAGGGGGAGTCGGGATTCAGGATCCCCCCAGAAACGAGGTGTTTGCGTTCAGGTCAGAACACAAACACCCAAAAAACCTAACTCGGCCCTAAGAAAAGTCGCCCGAGTACGATTGACAAACAGTATGGAAGTAACCGCTTATATCCCGGGTGAAGGGCACAATTTACAAGAGCACTCAGTTGTCTTAATCAGAGGAGGACGAGTGAAAGATTTGCCTGGCGTACGGTACCACATCATAAGAGGCGCATTAGACACTGCCGGGGTTGATGGACGACGCAGAGGTAGAAGTAAATACGGAAGTAAGAAATAGATACGGAATTAGACAAGTTTAGGGGAATTTCAAATGGCCCGAAGAAGAAGAGCTGATAGACGGGAAGTCCTGCCGGACACTAAATACAAAAGCGAGGATCTTAATAGGTTTATTAACTATGTAATGTTCCATGGGAAGAAAACTACGGCCGAACGTATCGTTTATAGAGCTCTGGAGCAAGCCGAACAAGAACTGCATCGCCCAGGAATAGAAATTTTCGATCAAGCGATTAAGAATACAAGCCCTGTGCTTGAAGTGAAATCACGAAGAGTTGGGGGGGCAACTTATCAAGTCCCAACTGAAGTACGTCCAGTGCGGCGATTGGCATTAGCCATGAGGTGGATCGTAGGAGCTGCTCGCTCAAGAAAGGGCAAGCCAATGTATGAA
>CAYSLK010000016.1:0-8982 GCA_964431885.1 uncultured Dehalococcoidia bacterium
GCTAATTACCTATGTTGGTTAAAATGGAAGAACCCTTTTTGTTTTTAACAATCTGGCACAGGTATCCACCACCATACACTACATAACCTAAGACATACCCCCCTGCCTGCCTACTAATCTACCCATAACAGTTATCCAGTACCAATCACCATAATCCATAATCAATTGCCTAATATTACCTGTTGATGCGTAACACTGTTAGATTGCCAGTTGCCTAGCACTCAGGGCGTGGATCTACAGAGCTGAAAGACTAGTGAAAATCACCCCGAAAATCGACGACTAGACGCATAACTAGACGCATGGAGCATGATTAAGGGATAAGCCCAGCCGTTAGGGAAATAGGCTAAGCAAGGTGGTTAAGGTGTGCCCAGGAAGGGATTCGAACCCCCACTCCCGTTAAAGGGAAGCGGATTTTAAGTCCGCCGCGTCTGCCATTTCGCCACCTGGGCATCTGGAACAAGTTCTGATATCTAATGTATAAGAATATGAGGAAACCTTGACTAAAGATATCACAAAATTAGAGTTCGATATTGCCTATTCTAAAACCACAGCTGTACCATAAGCCAGTATTTCTGCCGATCCTTGGGATACCATAGAGGTCATGAAGCGCATCCCAATCACTGCGTTGGCACCTTGATCTAAGGCTACAACCTTCATTCGTTCTAAAGCTTGTTCACGAGAATTCGCTAAAAGAGAAGTATATTCGGACACTTCCCCTCCCACAATATTCCTCAATAACGCAGACAAATCTCTCCCTATATTGCGAGCTCTCACGGTACTCCCGCTCACTAAACCAATAACTTTCAGGATTTTATGTCCTTCGATAGTATCGGTCGTTGATATGATCAAAACTCAACCTCCTTGAATTTATCTCTATCTTTCTGACGAAATCTATCGCGCAAAACGGAAAGAGTCATCAAACACAAACCACCTAATATCACCGGTAAAACAATTTTAATTATCAATGGCACATCTTCATATGTGTAAATGGTATGGAGCAAGATATACAGACCATATCCAATAAGTAGTGCCATACCTAGCAGCAGTGCAACAACGCCTATCTTAGCCAAAACACCTCCACTATGCACGAAGAGCAGTATAACTACGCGGATTTATTCAAGGATAAATAAATCCGTACTGTCGTTGCTGTTACAAGCAGAACCTCAAACATCACATGACTATTAAAACCTAGAGTCATCCTAATCCTAGAGGAAGATAGGTGCAAACACCAGGGCAACTATAGACATTAATTTTATGAGAATATTTAGAGAGGGTCCCGATGTGTCTTTAAACGGATCACCAACTGTGTCACCAACCACAGCCGCAGAATGAGGATCCGTTCCCTTGCCTCCAAGATAACCAGATTCTATATATTTCTTTGCGTTATCCCACGCTCCGCCAGCGTTAGCCATCATAATCGCCAACAGGAATCCCGTGGTAATAGCTCCAATCAATAATCCACCCAAAGCCTCTGCACCCAAAACAATGCCCACCAGAATTGGCGCTACTATCGCCAGTATGCCTGGCAAGACCATCTCTTTCATGGCACCTCTAGTGCTTATATCCACGGCTCTAGCATAATCTGCAGGTGCTGTGCCGTCTAACAATCCTTTTATTTCACGGAACTGTCTCCTGACTTCTGTGACCATTGCATTTGCAGCTCTTGCCACAGCCTGCATCGTCAGAGCGGCGAAAATGAATGGTAAAAGAGCACCCAGTATAAGTCCCATCAAAACGTCAACATCTGCCAAATTAAAGACGTCTATCGATGTTACCTGGGAATAGGCAGCCATAAGAGCTAACGCCGTTAAGACAGCCGATCCAATAGCAAAACCTTTACCAGTAGCTGCAGTAGTATTGCCAAGAGAGTCCAGAGCATCGGTTCGTTCTCTTACCTCAGGATCCAAATGGGCTTGTTCCGCAATACCTCCCGCATTGTCAGCTACCGGACCATAAGCATCGGTAGCCAAAGTAATACCTAGCGTAGAAAGCATACCAACAGCTGCTAAAGCTACACCATAGGTGTCAGCCATATTGTTTGCCAACCACATCGCGACCACTATGACAATTCCAGGGATAAGAGTACTTAACATACCCAATCCCATACCACCAATTATTACGGTTGCAGGACCAGTTTCAGCTTGATCAGCCAATGCTTTAGTGGGACCAAACTCGAAAGAAGTAAAATATTCTGATGAAGTGCCAATAATCTGTCCCGCGACTAAACCTACGACGACTACCCAGAACAATTTGAAGTCTAGATCGAATGACAATACGGCAACCGCCGTACCTATCAAAACAAGGCCTCCTGCTGAGAAAATTCCGGTGCGCAGTGCCCAAAGTAACCGACCCATACTAGCATTTTCTCCGGTACGGACCAAAAAAGTACCCACTATGGAAGAAAAGATTCCTATCGCAGAAATGATTAGAGGTAGCATGAACAACTTAGAGTCAAATTCCCCCGGCGTAGACATTCCAAGGGCTGCTGCACCAACTGCCGCCAGTGCCATCGTTGCAATGATAGAGCCAACATAAGACTCAAATAGATCGGCTCCCATCCCGGCCACATCTCCAACGTTATCCCCGACGTTATCGGCTATGGTCGCAGGGTTTCTGGGATCGTCCTCTGGTATTCCTTGTTCAACTTTTCCCACAAGGTCTGCCCCTACATCAGCAGCTTTCGTGTAAATACCTCCTCCAACCCTTGCAAACAGCGCTATCGACGAAGCACCAAATCCAAATCCGGCAACAATATTAGGATCCTGAAATACCCACCATAAAATTGTAATACCTAATAGTCCAATACCTACCACAGATATACCCATAACAGCCCCGCTGTTAAACGCGACCCTCAGTGCAGGGTTAAGTCCCGTCATTGCCTTTACTGTTGTTCTGGTGTTGGCCCGCACAGCAATGCTCATACCAATAAATCCTGCCAAAGCAGATCCAAGAGCGCCAACCAGATACGAAATCGCTGTTGCTGGAACGGATCGATCGCTTCCAACTTTGTCCAAAACATCGTAATCGATAAATATGGCCAAGAGAACGAATATTACTATAACGAATAGGGCCAGCAATCTGTATTCTCTGGATAAGAATGCCATAGCTCCGTCCTGTATTGCCTTACCAATAAATCGTATGGTTTCATCCCCTTCATCTTCTCTTAAAAGTCTCAATGTAAGAATTAGGGCGAAACCAAGAGCCACTACGGCAGCAGCGATAGATATGTAAATTACAACCACAACTCACTCCATAAAAAGATCTCCCTTGCAAAACAAGGAAGACCGCTATTAAATTTAGATCCAATCGGCTACGAAAACCTAACATAGCTAACAGTGACAGTCAAGATATAATTCTATCAGCTACTTGTATCATTACAGACAACACAGGGCCATATACGGATAAGCAGGAACATCTTCACATATACGAAACGCAGCCGCTATGAATCGTCTATACTCAGATTGGCTAATTTTTTTTCGAGCCTTTGCTGTCGTATGGATAAAGTTAAATCTCCTCGCGTCCGTTCCAGGATTCCTCGCGCAACATCTGTACTACGTCTAAGGCCTCTAGTCACCCCTTCTGGAAAGTCTATGGAGACAAGAAGAGAGTATATTTCATCCATAATTTCCATATAATCTTCACAACGTGTAAATTCATCCTTTCTTAAGGAATCCAATATTAATCTGCGTAGTTCTCCAATTACTTCAGATAATCCATTTAAGTATGCTGCATAACCAATATTAACATCCTCAGGTTTAGGTAAAACCGTCCCTTCTGCAAACGACAAAAACGCGACTGCCTCTGCGTATTCTTTATGTGCATCCTCCACGTATCCGGCGCTACGTATAGCAGGGTGACCTTCGCTAATTTCAACCATCTCAGTTGCCAATAATGACACTCTGTTTATTAGCTTTCTGGATGTGGAAAACTCACCCCTATGAGCTGCCCTAATAGAATCGGCGCAATTCCGTATGACATCTCTGGATAATTTTAATGCCTTCTCTCTTGCCTTATGGAGTCCTGAAAATGCGCTGATAGCTCCTTCGCCAATCTCGGTAATTTGTTTTCTATGATCTTTTAGAGTTTCTAATTTATTTAGTGTCAAGTTCCACCTCTATCCAATTTAGATTACCTAATGTTAATTTCTCCCTTTAATTTCAATACAAAGTCCTTAGGGGTGCTTTTCTCTATAAGAATTTCCTTACAATCATTAAAATCCCTAAATCTCTTTAAAGCACTAGCTATGCCCTTCAGAAGTTCTTCATCTACACTGATGCCCGGTTCTAATATAATGTTATGTAATATTAAAATGCCTTTCTGTCGTTCTATTTTGGGATCTATACGGCCAATCAACCGGTTTTTATAGAGTATGGGCAGACAAAAATAACCCCACTTTCTTAAATGTTTGGGTTTATATGCCTCCAGAACTTGCTGGAATCCCCAAAACTGTAGGTCCCGATCACGAGCCCAAAACAGATTGTCAAACGGACTGAGAAAGGTAGTGTTCGATACATCTATATCATTATCCGATGCTCTACTTAGCAATTCCAGATCGTCCTTATGTATGACTAGGTCGTGAACAGTATCGTCTTTAAGTCTGGCCTTCACTTTAACTATGATACCTTCATCCAGTAGTTGGTTAACAAATGGGCGGGCCACAGTTCGCTTAACATGAATGTAATCGCCGATTTGCGATGGATGGCATATACCCAACGCCTTCATGGCATTAATTAACAAGTGCCTATAACTTTCATGATGGGTCATTCCTGTCTTATTAACCCATTTAGGTAATACTCTTTCTTTCAGATCATACACTTTCTGGAAATTTATTCTGCTGGTTACCATAAATGAACCTCGGTCATATAGAATTTCCAAGGCTCGCTTTTCTGGTTTCCAATCCCACCAACTACCTCTGTTACGCCTTTTTTCTCTGAAATCTGACGATTTCACACATCCATTTCGGTTAACCCGGTTAAAAATATCGTTCATTAGTTGGTTATTACCGGGTTCCTCTAACCAGTTTTTAGATCCTCTCGATCTACCATTCCTATTACATTCCATTACTGGAATAAGAGCTGGAAACCATGTTAACGGAATTATACTGGCCTCATGTAACCAATATTCGAATAAACGGCGACAAGATTCACTGTAAATTAATTTGTCAAAATCATCTGTGTCATATAGGCCCAAACGACTCCACAGAACAATATATTGACTGCGTCTCACCATTTGCAAACTATCAATCTGAACGCATCCTATGCGATCTACGATAGAGTAAACCTCATCCATCGAAGCATTCCTATCTATCACAGGTTTTCGATTCAAACCTTGTTTATCTATAACTAGTGCTCTAACAGCCGACAATGAATGAATAATTCGTGAACTCATTGATCTAAAGATATGCCTATATAAATAATCATATGTTCTCCATTAAGAATATCCATGATTTATAATATCTACCAATTCCCTGGTGGAAACTTCAGGATCATCAGACAAAGTCACTGCACTAACCACGCAGATAGCGTCCACACCAGTGTTGACTACGTCTCGTATATTTTTCTTATTTATCCCTCCTATTGCTACCACAGGCAGACTGACCTTATCTTTCGCAAGTCTTAAAATCTCAGTTCCTAAGGATAGGCGATGGCTTTTACCCATTGTGGATGTAGAAAATATTGCTCCTACAGCCACATAATCTACACCCTGAATCTCAGATTCGGTTACCTCCTGCAAAGAGCCGTTAGAACGTCCGAGTAGTTGTTCATCAGATAAAATTTCACGGGCTACGCCCACAGATATGTCATCCTGGCCCACATGTAATCCATGTGCACCGCTAGATCTTGCAACATCAGCGTAATCATTAACAAATAATAGAGCCCTGTATTCATCACATAATTGTTTGAGAGATTCAGCTACGGTATTCACATCCCTCTTGTCGTTAATTTTATCCCTGAATTGTATTATTTTAGCTCCGCCTTCCAAGACAGCCTTCGCAACCACCAGCACATCCCGTCCAGCGGTATATTCAGGATCAATGATGACGTAAAGTCCTGATATGCCGTCGGATAATCCTATTCTATATTTGGCGTCTATCTTTCCTTTCATAACAAACACCCCTCTATTGGGTTTATACTTTACATACTATTTTTAACATAATTATCCAGGCCCAAAATGACAATACTCTTTTGGTCTACCGTATTTTACTTGTAAAGAGATATAATAGAATAGTCCGTTTGGAGACTTATGCCAATTATGGAACCTAAGGATAGTCAAAATTTGACATAAGCGTCGTCGGTAACTAGATCAGGATTCACTAGTGAGAAAACAGGAATGATATTACGTAATTAGTCAAAGGAATGGGGTAAATAAATCGGTTATGGAGAATCCGAAAGATTGGATAAAGGCCGTAGAACAGACGTGGGTTGTTAGATTTCCCAAACAGCATCTCGCAACGTTTGGTATTACAAATATTGATTACTACATTGTAACAGAGCCCATATACCAGGAGATAGACACCTCTAAGAAAGAGACTGTTATTAGAACGGGAAAGGTTCATGCCGAGCGACCTACCATCGTGACTCCGACCTACGCCATGAATCTAGAGGGATTCAGCTCGGAGGCTTTTGAATATTTCCTAGATTTGGCTAGAGAATTTGGGCCTAACAGCCCCGGCGTAATGTATCAATATAAGAATGAGCCCAAGGGCATGGAAATAGTGAGTGGTATATCCAATGAAGTAGCTCATAAGATAAGTGAAGATTTAGATCAACGAAACGAAAATATGGGATTGGTCATGGTAGGCGTAGATGAATACTGGGACGTAGCTTTATTGAAATTTATCTATGAATACACGTCATCCTCACTTAGCCGTAATGTGTCAGAGTTCCAATCCAAAGGTCTCCTGGATCCGCAATCGGCCTTTGACGGGGTTCCAAAGGCTGCAATAATCCAGATAGAACGATTATTCTCGGATGCTGAGAGGGGGAATAGCACCGATCGACTAAAGCAGGAGTTAGACCGCTGGGGAGTCTTTCGACATTATGAAGACAGATTCCTGGCTCTTTTCCGTTCAAAAAGAGGTTTTTAACTCAGCCAATTAGGCGCCCAATAATCTCGGTTACATCACCAAAAGTCTCAAAAGGGTGGCATTCTAGACCCTCTCTCCTTGCATCATCCAGGAGAGCCGAACGTCCTAACATGAAGTCCGCTTCTCTAGCGGGTGCAATATCTGATATTCCGTCCCCCACATATGCAACAAGATTCCCTTGATTCTTGTAATACCGAACATAACTATCTTTGAATCCAGTTCGGATTTCTCTCAGCGATGGATCCAAATATTTAACAACTATCCCTGAAGGAGTAATACGAGCGCAGCCGCTGTGGAACTCTATATCATCTAATCCCAGTTTGGACAAAATCGGTCTTATATATATGTCCAGCCCACTACTTACAATAACCAACCTCACGCCCATCTGGCGACAATATTCATGAAAGTCACTAAAACCGTATCGAATTCTGGTTTGCTGGACGACGAATGTCTCCAATTCCTGTTTAGTCGTTTTTATCGACTCATATTGTCTGATATTGCTTTCCTCCACACTATACCTTCCCAATAAGTAGTCATCTTCCATTTCAAGCCAATTCGGAGGACCGAACTTCTCCCTGATAGCAACACTTACGTTACCCAAAGTAACAGTGTCGTCAAAATCACACTGAACTACCAGCACATCAAGCCTCTTTTATACGTCAAATTTCACTAGGTATTAGATTCACAGGTAACGATTTTCCAGATTCCATCGATGCGTATGCAGTCATGGCAACAGCATAGTTTTTGTTACTTTCTTCACAGGACATAACAGATTGATCGTTGTTAAGAATATTTTCCCTGAATGACTGGATCATTAAACTTACTCCGCGAGCCGTGTCGGGACCGCCCGACATTAGTCGCACAGTTCGTTTCGTGGACCTTGTTTCAACAATTAATTTATCATCATTGATATTGAAGGTTATACATCCCTCGCTACCTGTAATATTGACAAGGTGTTTATCCTGATTGAACAGGGAAGCACGGGAACTATTTACCAATCCTGTAATTTCCTCTCTAAATTTAAATACCATTACTATTCCGTCCTCAGACTCCATCGTCTTAATAACCTGAGGCAATCTCACGGCGTAAAGTGTCTTGGGGAATCCCACAATATTCAAAAGAATATCGATGCAGTGCAGGCCATAGCTCAATAGCTCTCCGTCACATTCAGTTTTCGTGGATTCTTCGAATCTGTCAATCTGGATTTGGATCATTCTGAGTGAACCTATATAACCTCTATTGATGATTTGCTTGCATTTATCGATAGCAGGTAAAAAACGAAAGCTTTCCGCTATCATTATTTTCACATCGGCAGTCTTAGATATATCATTCAGTTTCCTGTATTTTTCTTTATCAAGGAATATATTTCTACTGACCAGCATGTGCTTACAATTAGCTACTGCCGATCCAATGTTCTCAATGGTAAAATTTTCTGGATTAGCAACGTATAGAGCATCGATTCTGGAATCTCTAATAGCACTGATGTAATCACGAAAGTAATCCTGGCCTCCATACATCTCACAGTAATTCTTAGCTTTGCTGACATCAGCGTCTGCAAAGTAAAGAAGAAAGTGTTCTTTCAAATCAGAAATTTCAGATATTAAGGCTTCAGCACCTGGATCACAACCTACGATACATATCGACACTTTCACGACTATCCTCCAGAAGATATCAAAGTAGAAATAGTCCTCGAATTAGATTTTAGTTATATGGCATTTCTAGATCATTCGACCCTTCAAAATTGACTGTTCAGGACGTAACAATTCTATTAAAAGTTTTGCTTCTGATCTAGCATCATCCAAAGCGTTATGATTAACTCCAGTCTTGATTAACCGTTTACCACGAACATTCATTAACGTTCTCAGGCAAGATACATCCCAAAATTTCCAGGGAAA
>CAYSLK010000017.1:0-6117 GCA_964431885.1 uncultured Dehalococcoidia bacterium
GAATATTATCAAGATGCTGTGATTACTTGTTCATGCGGCAATACCTACACTACAGGATCGACGAAAAAGGAATTAAGAGTGGAGATATGTAATCGATGCCATCCATTCTTCACAGGTGAACAACGAATAATTGACACAGAAGGCAGGGTCGAGAGACTAAGGCGCAGATTTAATCTGCAGTAGATAGGGTATGCTATAAGATTCTAAGTAAGAATTAGGGATGGAAGTAATGAATTCCATCCCTAATTTTGTCTAAGCTGTTAAGTAGAGTTGGTATTTATGGAAAAGTCCCTCACGTATGGTGGTCAAGCAGTCCTGGAAGGCGTGATGATCCGTGGCCAACGACACGTTTCTACATCAGTTCGTCGTCCCGATGGAAGTGTCGCGTACCAGACCCGAAAAATCAATTTGCTCTTTGTGGGTCGCCTAAAAAGAATGCCTCTGGTCAGAGGGTTATTAGTATTATCTGAAAGCCTTGTACTAGGTTTTAGGGCTCTTACATTTTCGGCTAATGTTGGAGCAGAGGCTGAAGGCGAAGAATTAAGTAAAACCTCTTTGATTATAATGATGCTGATTTCATTGAGCTTTGGAATCGGACTGTTTTTCCTCACTCCTGTATTGGCTAGCGAAGGGATAGGATTACTAATAAAGTCTGAACTTGTGAGTAATCTGATAGAGGGCTTGCTCAGGTTAGTCCTCCTAGTTGGATATATGTATCTTATCGGAAAGATAGGAGACATCCGTAGGGTTTTTATGTACCATGGAGCGGAACATATGACCGTTCATGCTCAGGAACATGGTGATCCCTTGGAGATCCACAATATACGCAAATACTCTACGGCTCACCCCCGCTGTGGAACAGCATTTCTTCTAACTGTAGTATTGGTTTCTATCGTGGTATTTGTTTTTATTCCCCGAACCCCTATGTGGTGGCTTATTGGATCTCGTATAGTGCTGGTACCGGTGATTGCCGCGATAAGTTACGAGATAATACGGTTTAGTGGATTCCACTCTGATTCCCTAATAGTGAAATTGTTGGCACGGCCTAATCTAGCATTACAGAAGTTAACTACGAGACAACCGGATGATGATCAAATCGAAATAGCTATTCACGCTATGAAAAGAGCTATAGCTGCGGACAATGACGAGACGTTGCAGGCCGAATAAATCTGCTGTTTAAACTAACGTTGTGGTTCCGCACACTAATAGGCACAAATCAGATGACATACATATCACCCGATTATTCTGATCGTCTCTTTCTTAATTCTTCCCAGACATCTTTTGGAGACAGACCAGATACAGCTAGGAGGACTAGTGAGTGATACATTAAATCTGCCATCTCATTGATAATATTATCCTTTTCGCCTTTGACGCCAGCAATCGCGAGTTCACCTGCTTCTTCGATTACTTTCTGACCGACTCTGTCTGGTCCATTTTTTATAAGTTGAGTGGTATAACTAGCCGTTGGCAGCTCGTTTTTTCTATCTTGGATAGTAGAAAACAATTCCTCTAAAATTTATGAAACATCTATGGATTTGTCAAATTCCCCTACCCCTTCATATTGTGTGAAAAAACAAGAGATATTCCCTGTATGACATATAGGGCCGTCTGGGTCCACTTTCAAAAGTATTGTGTCCCCATCACAGTCAACATAGGCGGATTTCACTCTCATATAATTTCCGGACATTTCCCCTTTATGCCATAGATCCGAACGACTACGGCTGTAGAACCATACCTCCCCGCCTTCAAAGGTTCGCTTGATTGAACCCGGATTCATGTATCCCATCATTAGGATTTCACCACTCTCGTGATGCTGAGCTATCGCTGGCACGAGGCCGCTTTCGTCTAATTTAATCTGAACCATTAAAATCACCTTTTGATTCTGTTAACGTATTAATATCAGTCAGGTATATTTTGAACGTTCGGCCTCATTGGTTGACCGTGTTTAGACAGATAGTCTTTCGCTTCTTTTATTGAATAGGTCCCGTAATGGAAGATGCTAGCTGCCAAAACTGCGTCGGCCAGACCAGTTTCAAGAGCATCGTAGAGATGTGTTAAATTACCTGCGCCTCCACTGGCTATAATAGGTATTGAGACACTTTTTGCAATTGCCTGTGTCAGACCTAAATCGTATCCGATCCTGTGGCCATCTGCATCCATGCTAGTAACAAGTAACTCTCCAGCACCTAGTTCAGCCGCTCGCGTGGCCCATTTAACTGCATCCAAGCCTGTGGGAGTTCTTCCACCGTTGATAAATATTTCCCACTTGGATTTATCGTCCAGCACTGGCAGATCATTTCTAGATGCTGGTTTTGGCAAGGAATGCCCATGATCTTCAGAAACCGCTTTTGCATCAAGTGCTACCACTATACACTGGCTGCCAAAAAACCTAGATGATTCATTAATGAGAGAAGGATTAAGGATTGCTGCGGTATTAAGGGATACTTTGTCTGAACCGGCTTCTAGCATCTTTCTAACGTCATCAATCTTTCTCATGCCGCCACCTACTGTTAATGGTATAAACACTTTCTCGGAAACATCTTTAACAACGTTGATCATTATATCTCTATCTTCCGAACTAGCAGTAATATCTAGTAAGACTAGCTCATCTGCTCCTTCTTGATCATAGAAGGCAGCCATCTCTGCAGGATCACCGGCATCCCGTAGTTCAACAAAACTAACTCCTTTTACGACCCTGCCACGGTCAACGTCTAGACAAGGGATGATTCTTTTTGTAAGCATACTCTCTCTGCTTCTATGTTAATGATGCTATTTCCTTACTAATAGCATGTATTGCTCATCGTTAAGTTCGTATCGAGAAGACTGGCGAAATCCAGCCTCTTCCACCAATTCTGTCAATTCTGCCAATTCAATTCTATCTTCCAGAGCCGGACCATCATCAGTCTGCACTTTATGCCACTCGAGAATTGCCAACCATCCACCTTTACGGAGGCATCTTTTGACTTCCTTCAGGAAGGTATGAGGCCTATTTGCTTCGTGTAAAACGAAGGCTACGAAGGCGCCGTCAAGACAGTCTTCATCCAAAGGGAGTTTGTTTTCTCTAGAGCGTTCAAAGTGGACGTTTGTCAAGTTAATGATTCTAGTTGACTCTTTGGCAGCATCTACCATCTTTTGTTGTATGTCGAGTGCGTATACTTTACCGTCAAAGAGGTATTTGGCCAGAGGAACGGTAAAGTATCCAGGTCCGCACCCGATGTCAGCCACGGTTTGATAAACAAGTAGAGGCAGAAGAGACATCACTCTCTGCGGATCAAGTTTTTCATATCTTTCTGGTGCTGTGAGAATATCTTTCTTACTGGGACTAAATTTCTTAGGCATAGACCTACCTCATATAATTAGAATTATATAATTTACACTACTTATCATTTAAGCGTACAGCATCTGAGAAATCAATGTCACCGGTATAAATTGCTTTGCCGACTATAACAGCTTCAATTCCTAATGATGATAGACGTTGTATGTGATCCAGCGTACTTATACCTCCTGCAGCAATTACAGGATGTTTCGTCAGTTTAATTAGGTTACGCATAGCATTGAAATTAGGCTCTGTCAATGTCCCGTCCTTAGTAATATCAGTGTACATAAATCTTGTAACGCCCAGTTCAGACATATCCCTGATTAATTTATATACTGGTGTTTGGCTGTCTTCTAACCAGCCTTTCACAGCTACATATTCATTTCTAGCATCCACGCTAATCACTAAATAGTCAGAACCGAATTTATCACATATAGCCTTTATAAGAATCTTTTCTTCGACCGCTGCTGTACCGACGATTATTCTTTCGACTCCGATAGATTTCATGGTAATTGCGGCTTCGAGGGATCTTATACCGCCACCAACTTGAATAAGCGCTGGGACAGAACTTCTAATTGTCTCAATTACGTCTAGATTTACTGGAATACCAGTTCTAGCACCATCAAGATCAACAATGTGTAATCTTCGGGCACCCAAATTCACCCATTTTTCAGCAACTTTAACAGGGTCATCTGAATAAATAGTTTTTCTATCGTATTTGCCTTGGTAAAGGCGAACACATTTGCCACCTAAAATATCTATTGCTGGGATGACTTCCATGTTCACACTATCCTGGTCTTTTCTACTAACTTTACAAAATTTTGATAAATCTTGAGACCTATGCGGCCACTCTTCTCAGGGTGGAATTGAGTAGCTATTACGTTATCCCAAGCCACGGCGCTACAAAATTCAATGCCATAATGTGTTGTTGCTGCTATGATACTTTGGTCTTCCGGTTCCGCGTAATAACTGTGAACAAAGTAAAAGTATGATTCGTTCGGGATACCAGACAGGACCGGGTGCTCAGCCTGAAGTTTTACCATATTCCATCCCATATGGGGAACTTTGACACCACTTGGAAGCTTCCTGACCTTCCCTTCTATGATACCTAGCCCTGGTTCCTTGCCTTCCTCAGACTCTTCCAATAACAGTTGCAATGCGAGACATACACCTAAGAAGGGTTTCCCGCTTCCTATGTATTCTACTAGCGGTTCAATAAGGTTACTTTCTCTTAATTGTGTCATTGAGGAATCGCTAGCTCCTTGGCCGGGAAAAACAAGAGCATCAGCTTCTTTAATATCCTTAACATTACTTGTTATTAGCGCACGCGCTCCAAATTGTTCCAGGGCTTTTTGTACACTCCTCAAATTGCCTGCTTGATAATTAACTATCGCAACATTTACCTGACTCATTCTAAATTCTAGTACCGGTTACCAGGTCAATAGGCACTTCTCTATCCTCGTATCGGGCTAAGACGTATAGGAGATCACTTAGTCTGTTTACATACCTAAGATTCTCCTTATTAGTTAGCATGTCTGTTTCGTATAAGGCGACCATGCGTCGCTCCGCTGATCGAAGAGAACTTCTAGCTAGGTCAAGAGCACCAGAAGCCATTGATGCACCAGGGATAGTAAATTTATCCGGGAGATCTATCTGTCCTGTTAAATCGTCTATCCAATTTTCAATTTGGGACACATTCTCTTTTTCAATTGTACGGAAGTGAGTTTTTAATTTATTGTAATGTTTGGTGTCTGTTGCTAATTCGGCCATAACAGTAAACATATCGCGTTGAGTTTTCAATAAAATAGTTTTTACGCAAGTATCGTTAGACATAGCTCTTGCTAGACCCATAGCCGAAACTGCGAAATCTGCTTCACCGTAGGCCTCACATCTCTCATCTGTCTTAGATATAAGCCCTCCGTATAGCAGTTTAGTTGTACCATTGTCGCCTGTTTTAGTATAAATACTCATTCGTAATTACCTCCGGGCAACAAAATTATACCAGTCCAGCGTCATATCGGACAGTGTGTCGATATATGAAATGAACATGGTAATTATTATTATTCGCAAGGACAGGATGTTAACACGCTGTTAGAACTCATCGCAAACAATAAGATATAATATATTGGTTATAGTTATTACCAATATACCCGTACTAAAGACAGACGATCACATACGACGAATTAATAGTACATTACAGGTGGTTGAAGATTGCATGGCAGATTACTATTCTATATTAGGTGTGAAGAGAACAGCCTCTGAGAGAGACATACAGAGAGCCTATCGAAAGTTGGCCCGTGAACTCCACCCTGACTTGAATCCCGGAGATAAGCTTGCTGAAGACAAGTTCAAAAATATTAATGAGGCCTATGAGGTGTTATCTAATGGTGATAGCCGGGGCAAATATGATAGATATGGGCTCAATTGGAAGTATGCTGACCAATTTCAAGGTACCTATCAAAGTCCAGGTCATCATTTTGTAAATGACGATCGTTTTAGAAATCAATCATTTGATGTTTCAGACCTGTTTAATGGTTTAGGTGGTCGATTCTCTAACGAAAGAACTGCGCCAGTAAACCGACTGGAAACTTCCATCACCATAACCTTAGATGAGGCATATAGAGGAACATTAAGGCGTATTAACGTGTCAAACATCAACAAGGGCCGTCAGATAGAAGTGACGATACCACCTGGAGTTGAAAAGGGGTCTGTTGTTCAATTCGGGTTGGATAAAAAGCATAGACTATTTGTCACTGTTGATATTATTTCTCATAATAAATTCAGGCGTAAAGGCAAAGACC
>CAYSLK010000018.1:0-2984 GCA_964431885.1 uncultured Dehalococcoidia bacterium
GCGGGAACTATAACCGTCTGGGGGCTTATTGGGAAAAGAAAAACCTCAATGAAATTGATCTGGTGGCCATCAATGATGCTGAGAAAATCATTGTCATGGCTGAGATCAAATTGAACAAAGAACGAATCAATTTGAATCTGCATCCAGTTTATTTTTTACTCACTTGATGTTGTGGTCTGTTGGAACGTCTGTATCAAGCGTTTCAAGGAACCGGTCTAACAATGAAATGGCTTAGAGGGGGAGGTTGAGGATTTTTCCATCCTTCTTAAGGTTGAGCAATGTTGACCTGGCACATATCAAGGGCGAGAACTGCAGATCGTATGAGCGAAGGCTTTTACTGCGCGGATTAATTCCTGCCTTCGCTTCCAAGGGATAGATCCGTCCTGCACACTCATAGAGGAAGTCGATTTCCGCCTTTCCCCCTTTGCTTCGCCAATAGTAGAGAGAAGATTGAGAGCGCGCTATCAGTTGCTGGGCAACATAGCTCTCAACAAATGCGCCTTCATACTCATTAAAGAGTCTGTTTCCAAGGGCCAGCAAGCGGATCGGCACCTCAGACATGGCTCCCAGTAAGCCCACATCCAACGTATATATCTTAAAACATGACCTGTCCGTATAGTGTTTCAGGGGAATGTTCGGCGTCCTCACAGCTGTGGCCCGGTGAATCAGTCCCGCATCCTCAAGCCAGATCAAGGCATTCTCGTATTCACGAGCTCGCGCGCCTTGCTTTACCGTTCTGAAGACAAATTTCTTGTTTTCTTGTGACAGGTGCTTGGGAATGGATTCCCAAATCATCGTCAACTTGGGTATATCAAAGGGCGGAGCGTGTTTAGCAAAGTCCATGAGGTAAGATTTGACGATTTCTTTCTGAATCTCTCGGGTTTCCTGTCCGTTGCCGGTTTCTGCATAATTCTTGACGGCTTCCGGCATGCCACCGGTGAAGTAATACTGCAGGAGCAGATCGACAAGGTGCGTATGAAAAGGTTGAGATAAAGGGACGGGTTCCTCCATCTCCTCAAGCATTTGTCTGTATCGGGACTCCCCGATACCCTCCAGGACTTCCAGGAAGGTCATGGGATAAAGCTGGAGGAAGTTCACTTTTCCCACAGGGAACGATCCGGGAACCGAAAGTTTCAAGCCGAGGAGTGATCCAGCCGCAATGATATGAATATCGTTTCTCTCCTCTTCAAAATACTTCAGCGCGTTCAGCGCGCGATTTGAAGTCTGTATCTCATCAAATACCAAAAGATCGGTTTCCGGCTTTATTTGATGGTCATAGTATATCGAGAGATCTCTTAGGATCCTTTCCGGATTGAGATCACGTTTGAAAAACTCGCCAAGATTGGTATCCTCTTCGAAATTGCAGTATATGAGATGCTCATATTCGCTCTCTCCGAATGCCTTGAGAATATAGGTCTTCCCTGTCTGCCGGGCTCCCTGCAAAAGAAGAGGCTTCCTTCTACGCGACGCTTTCCATTCGAGCAATTTCTGATAAATATCTCTTTTCATGGCCGACATTTTCCCATAAAGGAGGAAATGTGTCAATAGTATGTCTATTCCATGTGTCTAAAATCACATTATACGTCCATAGAGGACCTTCCACTCCAGGGGACAACGTAGCGACCCTGACTGGTGAGCAGGACTAGTTGGAGGTATCGTTTGTGAGGGGCATAGAATTTTAGCGGGGATCAGCATCTTTCTCTTGGAGGAGAGCACGGAGCCGTTCAACTTCCGAAAAAAAATCAATAAAATCCCTCCTAAATTCCCTGTTACCCCCCCCCATCTTCAAATGGGAAGGTCTTCTGAAAATTTTGATTTTCCTAAGTGGAAGAATTTTGCTTGTCTCTCAATCATGAATTGACTATTATAGAAACAGAGGTTACAGTAACTCTTGTTTCTCTAATGGAAAAAAATAATGAAATTTTATAATCGGCTTGATGAAATAACCTTACTGGGGCAATTAAAGAAGCAATCGGCGGTCGCCTCTCGATTGGCAGTGCTCACGGGCAGGAGGAGAGTGGGTAAAACGAAACTTGCTCTGGAATTTGCAAAAAATCACAAACATCTCTATTTTTTTATCGCCAAGAAATCAGAAAATTTACTTTGTGAGGAATTCCTGACAGAAATCAAAAAACAGTTTTCGCTCCCGGTCATTGGTGAGATTCGATATTTTAAAGAGATATTCATGCTGCTCCTCGAATTATCCAAGGCAGAGCCCTTGACCCTGATCCTGGATGAGTTTCAGGAATTCGCTACGATCAATCCAGCCGTCTACTCTGAGCTTCAACATTTATGGGATATCAACAAAGATCAGACGCATCTTAACCTGATTTGCATTGGTTCGGTTTATTCGCTCATCAACAAAATTTTCCAGCATTCGAAAGAGCCTCTGTTTGGGAGGGCGGATCGCATGATTTTTCTCAAACCATTTTCCATTAATACCCTCAGCCAGATTTTAGCGGATTCTCAAATATTAGATGGCTCAACCTTGTTTGACTGGTATGTATTGACTGGCGGAGTGCCCAAATATATTGAGAGTTTGATGAGCAATAGCGATGGTTCTCTTGACAGTATGCTACAATTTATGATCTCAGAGTACTCTCCGTTTTTAGAGGAAGGAAAGCAGGTCCTCATTGAAGAGTTCGGCAAAGAGTATGGCACCTATTTTTCGGTCCTTGAACTGATCAGTCGTGGCAAAACGAGTCGTCGGGAAATCGAGTCAGTCATGGAGAGAAATATTGGCGGTTTCCTGAATAGACTGGAAGAAGACTACGATCTCATCGACCGGGTCAGGCCCATCAATGCCAAACCAAACGCCAGGCTGGTCAAATATTACCTCAAAGATCACTTCCTCCGATTTTGGTTTCGTTTCATCCATCGCAGCTGGCGAGCAGTCGAGATTGGGAATTTCGACTATATCAGGCAGGTGATTCGGAGAGACTATCAAACCTATTGCGGCCGTCTTCTTGAACAATTTTATCAGG
>CAYSLK010000019.1:0-14132 GCA_964431885.1 uncultured Dehalococcoidia bacterium
GCATCTTGATAATATTCTGGGTGAATGCCTGTCTTCATACTATCTACTCCTCAACCGGATAAACACTCGCACGTTTCTTGTCTTTCCTAGCATATTCGAATTTAACGCTGCCGTCCACCAACGAGTATAGTGTATGATCACGACCGAGTCCGACGTTATTGCCCGGTTCAATACTAGTGCCTCGCTGTCGAACTAAAATAGTACCAGCCGTCACTAATTGGGTATCGTATCTCTTCACACCCAATCTTTTAGACTTGCTATCACGACCGTTTCGAGTACTACCCCCACCTTTCTTATGAGCCATCTACTTTTCTCCGTCTGGTACGTCTTCTATCTAACGATATATCTGTAATTCTGATATCTGTATATGACTGCCTATGACCTTGTTTTTTCCTGTATCTAGTCTTTGCCTTATATTTGAATACTACAATTTTCTTATCTCTGCCTTGATCAATTATTTCCGCTCTAACTTTGGCCCCCAACACTGTTGGTTTGCCTAACGTGACATCACCGTCCCTGCAAAGTAGAACTACGTCATCCAGTTCCACAGCATCGCCAACATCGCCAGGCAACCTCTCTACTCTGAGGGTAGTTCCTGGATTTGCCCTATATTGTTTCCCACCGGTCTGAACTATGGCATAATCAACCACTTTATAACCTCACGAACATAAATTGTAAGAGTAACTACTAACAAACGTCAAGGCCTGAATATCCCAATTAATTAACCCTTTTCTTTCGTCATGGGTCCATCACGGTGCAATCGGTTGCATACAATCGAAAGAAAAGACTTTATGTGGGCGCCATGAATTAATACTTGAATCGAAATTTATTATCCCGATAAAACGGCCATCTTCAGTGTAGACTCTTAGCTTGTCTTCAATAATTACGCTATTCTTACTGAAGTGCTGATTGATGGTTCTTCCGTCCCTTATCATTTTCTCTGTATGCTTGGGAACTATCACAGCTTTCATATTATATAGTGCGTAATCAGGATTATAAATTAAATCCCGCGTGTTCTCTTCCTTGAATCTTCTTTCAATCTCCAACAGGGATATCGAATCATTTTGATGGAAAGGCCCACTTTTTACTCTCACCAAACTTTTTAGATGACCTCCGCACTTTAATTCGACGCCCAAATCATATGCCAAAGATCTCACATAAAAACCTCTTCCACAAGTCACTTCGAAAGTTACCAAGGGTGGATTCCAATCAATCAAAGATATATCAAACACCTCTACGTTGCGTGGCTTACGTTCAACTTCAATGCCGGCACGAGCAAGATCGTATAGTCGTTTACCTTCTTTCTTTAACGCGCTGAACATCGGAGGGACCTGAAAATCAATGTCTTTAAATTTCATCAAAGCATCTGTAACTTCATCCTTACTGAGATTTACTGATTCTACTCTACTGGTCGTCTTACCCAAAGCGTCGTACGTATCAGTATTAACCCCTAATTCAACCACAGTTCTGTAGATTTTAGTACCATCTACCAAGTATTCCATCATGCGGGTGGCCTGTCCCAAACAAATTGGTAATACACCTGTAGCTATAGGATCAAGAGTACCGGCGTGGCCTACACGTTTCTGGCGACTGGCACGCTTCACCCTACGGACTACTTCCATGGATGTGAATCCATACGGCTTATCTACATTTAAAATACCACTTATTGCCATGTTCGTACGCTTCTGTAAATTCCTAACCAGCGGTCTACTATAGTTCAGAAATAATCTGATGCATTTCAGATCCTCTCTGTATAGTGTCATCGATAAAGAAACTCAAGTACGGGACATTTTTCATACTTAAGTTCTTCCTTATTACTCTATGGATGTAGCCTGATGCAGATCTAAGGGCATTGAGTGTGTTTTCCTTTTCCTCAATATCTCCGAGAACGCTGATATATACTTTGGCATGACGGAGATCCAAAGAGCTATCTACATCAGTGACAGTGGCAATAGAATTAAGTCTTGGATCGTTGAGTTCAGTCGATATGACTTTACTTATTTCCTGACGCAAAACCACGTTAACCCTATCCATTCTACGCTTCATCAGACAGGCTCCTTTCCCAATGAAAACCGAGAGATAATTAATATGGAACCTATTAAACCTCTTCGATTCGTCGAGATTCTAAAACATCAACAATCACGACGTCGTTAAATCCTTCTAGTACTACACCACCCTCAAATCCTGTATTGATTTCACGAACATCGTCCTTAAAACGCCTTAAAGTGTTAATTTCACCTACAAAGATTTCCTTACCACTTCTGACTACATGTATCGTCGAATCCCTTGATATACGGCCATCATTCACATAAATGCCAGCCACCTTCGTTTTCCTACCCACTGAGAAAAGAGCTCTCACTGTGGCATGACCTTCGATAATTTCTCTGTATTCAGGCTCAAGCAAGCCCGACAGCGCCATTTCTATGTCTTCCACCAATTTATATATTATGTCGTAAAATCTGATCTCTACGCCCTCTTGCAGAGCTAGAGTCTGTGCACCTGGCTCGACACGACTATTGAAACCTACGATAATTGCTTTTGATGCAACAGCCAATAGTACGTTACTTTCAGTTATACTACCATTTGCAGCATGAATCACATTAACCTTCGCCTGGTCGGAGGTAATATTTGTCAAAGAATTTAGAACCGCATCTATGCTGCCTTGTACATCAGTTTTTATAATTAGATCAAGTGATTTGTATTCCCCTGACTCTATTTTCGCGTGCAACTCCCCAAAAGTAGGGCCTGTAGACCTTGCATGCTGTTTAGCTTCTAAACGTTTTCCAACCAGCGACTTTGCTTCCTTCTCGTCAGAAGCAACCGATAACAGATCTCCAGCCTTCGGCATACCATTTATACCTAAAACTTCTACTGGCTGGGAAGGGCCAGCTTGATTGATTCTCTGACCCTGATCATTAAACATAGCCCTAACTCTACCCCGTACATCATCCACCACCATGTTATCTCCGATACGCAACGTCCCCGTCTGAATCAACACTGTTGTTACAGTGCCACGAGTCTTGTCTATACGTGCTTCAACTACCACACCTTTCGCTTCCCTAGAAGGATTAGCTTTTAGTTCTTCGATTTCTGCTACAGCTAATATATTTTCCAACAGGTCAGATACACCTTGGTTTTTTAATGCTGAAACAGGAACCGCAATAACTTCTCCCCCCCACTCTTCGATAAGGAGATTCTGTTCTGATAGCTGTCTTTTTACCTTATCAACATCAGAATCGGGTTTGTCTACTTTATTAATAGCCACAATTATAGGGACTCCTGAAGCCTTAACGTGATCTATCGCTTCAATCGTCTGTGGCATTATCCCATCATCTGCCGCGACAACCAGCACTGCTACATCAGTAACCTGAGCACCTCTGGCCCTCATGGCAGTGAAGGCTTCATGTCCGGGAGTATCAAGAAATGTTATTGGACTTCCTGCAAACTCAACCTGGTAGGCACCAATGTGTTGAGTTATACCGCCCGCTTCACCACCGGCAACATTGGTTTGTCGTATCCCATCTAACAAAGTTGTTTTCCCATGGTCAACATGTCCTAATATGGTAACAACAGGGGGGCGCATCTCCAGTTGATTAGGGTCTTCATCATCTGATGAAACAACCAGTGACCCTGGTCCCTTTACCTCGTCTAGCGGTAATACGTCATACCCAAAAGCAGACGCAATTTCAGAAGCTATTCCATGTTGAATCACTTCATTTATAGTAACCATCTGCCCATTTCGCATTAATTCCTTAATAACTTCGATCGGACTAACATCCATCAAGTTTGCCAAATCATTAACAGTTAAGGCTTCGGGCAACTTTAATACTTCAATTTCTTGTAAATCTGATTCTACCAATTTACCGCCTCTCAAGAATTGTGGCATGAATTAATGTGATGATCTCACCTGACCACTGTCAAATCCGATACAACACCTTCTAGTTTAAGATTTTATCCAGACTTACCCACTGTTGATCGTTCAGTTTAGTCCGTAGAGAGTTTTCTAGGTGTACACGACCGAGGCCTCTATCGTTACAATTTTCACGGCATATATATGCACCTCGACCCTGTCTCTTTCCATCCGTATCCAAACCCACAAAACCTTCGGTATCCAGAACTAGTCTAACGAACTCCTGTTTTGGTTTCCTAGTCCTACAGACGACGCATGTTCTTATGGCCGGGCGCTTAATTACTGTCATATATTCCTATCTGCGTTTCTTGCCTGCCTTTGTTTTTCGTTTCTTTTCTGGTTGAGCTTGATTGGTCTCGCTCCTGTTGCGAGCTTGCCTACCACCTCGACTTCTTAATCCATCGATATCTTCGGCGAACCTGATCTGCCCTGACTCCATACCACCTGCCCTTCTAACTGACCATACATCTTCTGGTAGATCTCTCAATGAGGTAGTATGAACAGGGTCTATTGGTGGTTCTCTATCTCCGTCATTTTCCTCTAAGGCTTTTAACACATCATCTTCAATAATGCCTTCAACAGCCGGCACAGTCTCAACAGCTTCGTCTGCCGATTGTCCGGATTCATCACCTTCAGTAGTAGCAACTTCGTCATCCTCTTTCGTTTCTAGTTCTGCCACTTCTGGTTCTGCCACTTCTAGTTCTTGATCAGTGCCTGAATCTTCTTCCGCTACCTGCACTGAACCTTCAGGCTCCTCAACCTTAGCCTCTATTTCTTCCACCTGAACCACATCAGAAACCTTAGACGCTTGAGGTTCTTCTATTTGCTCATCTGGACTTGTTTCTAGTTCTGCTTCGGCTTGAACATTACTCTTAATGTCGACTTTCCATCCAGCAAGTTTAGCCGCCAATCTTGCATTTTGTCCCTCTCTGCCAATTGCTAGTGATAATTGGCGATCCGGAACCACCGCGGTAGCTAATTGCGAAACCTCATTAAGCTCGACCCTCAAGACCTGCGAGGGACTCAGAGCATTTGCAATAAATTCCTCTACATCATCGCTCCACTCCATAACATCTATCTTTTCCCCTTGGAGTTCATTGACAACATTCTGAATGCGTACTCCCCTTAGACCAACGCATGACCCAACTGGATCAACACCCTCTTGAATAGCTCTGACAGCTACTTTACTCCTTGCGCCAGCTTCGCGAGCAATTGCCATGATTTCAACGGAGCCATTATAAATTTCTGGGACCTCCATCTCAAAAAGACGCCTCAAAAAAAGGCTGTCCGCTCTAGACACGATCAATTCAGGGCCTTTAGTGGATTTCTGGACGACTTGGAGCAACACCTTAAATTTCTGTCCGACACGATATCTTTCCGTGGGGACCTGCTCCGGTGTCGGGAAAATGGCTTCAGTTCTACCCAAGTCTACGATCAATTGTTTCGGTTCTACTCGTTGAACAGTAGCCGAGAAGACTTCGCCTTCTTTGTCCTCGAATTCTTCTAATATTATTTCACGTTCAGCCTCACGTAACCGCTGCATAACAACCTGTTTCGCGGTCTGTGCTGCAATTCGGCCTGCAGTACTCGGAATCTCGCCCGTCGGAACAACATCTCCTATCTGGACATTGGTTTTTATACTCAGAGCATCCGTTAAAAGAATTTCTTGCTGATCATCTGTTATTTCTTCAACAACAGTTTTAACAACATAAACACTTACGTCTCCGGATCCAGGGTCCAATTTAACCGAGATATTCTGGCCCGCCATAATACTGTCTTTTTTATAGGCAGACACTAGGGCAGCTTCAATAGCAGATAGGACAATCTCTCTTGGCAAATTGCGTTCGGCAGCTAACTGAGTTAATGCCATAAGAAAATCGCTCTTCATATTATTAGCCACCTCCTCTAGGGTGCTAACACATTATCCCTCTAACGAAGAAAGTGGGGTTTTCCCCCACTTTCTGAAACAACTGTTTAAAGACTCTTTTATCGCGGTGGCATTATAGCATTTTTAGTGATTCAATACAACCATAGTCTCGAGACAATCTAAAGTTTAAACCAAACCTGCAGTGACATGGTTAGTTCTGTAATTATTGAGACCATTAAACACGGATGTTTTCTTATTGTTTACAAGACCCAACATACTATAGATAATACAATCCTGTGATTCGTCAACACAGGGTTAATGGCATGCTTAAATCTGCCGGGAGGGATAGTATGTTATGACAGGATTGATGTTGAAATTTATTCCAATCATATTAGTGACTTTCATGTCATTAGGGTTAGGATGCGGGTTACGCGTGGAATCGAAAAATGTTTTGGTATTCGCTGCAGCAAGTCTTACCGACGTCCTTAGAGATCTCTCAGAGATTTATCACGAAGAGTCCGGAATTGAAATTAACATTAATTTTGGTGCTTCCCAAATGTTGGCTCAGCAACTACGTAACGGCGCTCCTGGGGATCTATTCCTGCCAGCAGGTGAATCTCCTGCGTCCTATCTTATACAAGAAGGTGTCTCCCATGGTAAACCTACCATTTTACTCACTAACAAATTAGTTTTTGTCGCTAGAAAGGGGGAACCCACTATAAGCTCTCTTAAGGAGTTATATGAATCTCGTAGCTACCGTGTAGCGATCGCGTCGCCAAAATTAGCTCCTGCTGGATATTACGCCCAGGAAGCCTTAATCCACATGGGTATATGGGAATCAATCCAAGACAAGATTATGATCGGAATGGATGTAAGAGCTGCACTAACTTATGTAGAAATGGGCAATGCCGATCTAGGGATTGTATATAAAACTGACGCTTTATCGAGTAGTGGATTGACGATATTAGATTTATTGCCAGTAGAGAGCTATAGCCCCATAGTGTACCCGGCAGTCATCATCGAAAGTTCTCCAAAAAAGGAATTGGTCCAGAATTTTATTGAATTCTTAGAAAGTGAACGGGCATATTCTAAGTTCAAGGCTCATGGATTCGAACTCAAAACCAGATAAACGTTACCACATCACGGTCTCTGTAAGCACAGGGGGGGGAATATTAATTTGTCTAGCTTCAACATATTGATTGTTACATTACAGGTAGCAATTTTAGCTACCGTAATCAACATCCCTTTTGCAGTAGCTATCAGTTGGCTTGTGGTAAAGAGAGGTATTAGAGGCCGATTCATCATTGACATTATAGTATCGCTTCCGCTAGCGCTACCTCCGGTAACAATAGGCTATTTTTTGCTGATATTATTAGGTCGGAATGGCCCAATTGGGTCAGCAATGTACACATTGTTCGGTATTGACTTGGTTTTCACATGGGTGGCTGCTGCACTGGCTTCATCAGTAGTTTCTTTCCCTCTAATGGCACGGACCATCATGGTGGCAATGGAAAATGTCGACAAAAACATTGAATTGTCAGCCAGAAGTTTAGGCGCTGGGATTATGCATACATTCCGCACCATTACTCTCCCTCTGGCCTATAGGGGAATATTAGCTGGGATTTTACTTGGATTTATTAGAGCCCTGAGCGAATTCGGAGCCACTATAGTAGTCGCCGGTAATATAGCTAATAGGACCCAAACCCTGCCATTAGCGATCTTCGAACGAGTCCTACTGGGTGACAACCAAATGGCTCTGCGTCTTGTCGGGCTTTCTCTCATATTAGCAATTATAACGCTATTTACTTACAACTGGTTATTGGGAAGAACGTTTGAAAAAAGAGACTCAACACACTGATAAAATATTTTATGCCGCAGGTACATCTAAATGAAAGAACAAATACTACATTTCAATATTAGTAAAAACTTCCCTGGAATTTCGATTGAATGTAGTGGCAATTTTGATTCCGGCATAACCGCGATATTTGGTCCATCCGGCAGCGGCAAGTCTACGTTGTTGAACTGTATTTCTGGGGTAATATCACCCGACAAAGGTGAAATATCAGTGTTAGGGAAAACAATGTATTCTTCGTCTACTAAAATTGACATTCCTATACACCAAAGGAACATCGGATATATATTCCAAGAACTCAACCTCTTCCCTCATATGAACGTTCATGACAACGTACTATACGGATACAATTTAACGCCGTCTGAAAATCGGCGTATAAACCCAGAATCACTGCTAAACTTATTAGATCTAAAACCCCTAGCAAAACGAACCCCTGGCAGTCTATCTGGAGGCGAGCGTCGCAGAGTTGCCATAGCTCGTGCACTAGCCGCTTCTCCATCTCTTCTACTCCTAGATGAACCACTAGCACATTTAGACTGGAGATTTAGAGGTATCATAATCGAATATTTAAAGCGTATACGAGAAGAGTTCAACATACCTATGGTTTACGTCTCACATACAATTTCAGAAGTGATGGCTCTAGCCGAAAATACTTTGGTACTGTCCGAGGGAAAATCGATTTATTATGGCCGTACGCAGCAAGTACTCTCAAGCCCTATATTGTCCAAGGCAATCGATCACGCAAGCCTTGAAAACTTTCTAACAGCTGAGGTTTTAAATAATGACCCAGAAAGAGATATTGCTTCAGTCAAAATTGGACATACCATTCTGGTTACGTCAGCATTAAATGGAAATGTCGGTGACAAAGCCCTACTTTCTATAAAAGCCGGCGATATTTTACTGTCTGAAGGCATGCCGTATAAGCTAGGTGAAAAAAACATAATACCGGCGACCATTACTGAAATAACTCAGATCCAATACAGCGTGCTAATAACGGTTGACGTAGGCGATAAATTAATTCTTGAATTAAGAATAGATACTTTTAACGAAATGGACATACAAGAAGGGCAGGAGATCTTCTTGATTATCAAATCTAGTAGTATACTGGTCTTCGAGCATCCGAATACACGTGAAGACAGACAATATGATGGTCAGTAACGATAACGGTGTTCATGCAGATAAATCCTTATCCAGGGTTACACAACGGGTATATTTAATCCAGTTATAGTTCCTCTGACTATAATTGCAAATGTTTACCGTTAAATCGAATTAAGGAGATTGGAGTCTAAAGATTGGCTAAATTCGTCGAAAAACTTTTTTCAATATCTAAAGAAAACAAAAGTCTAATATGCGTTGGATTAGATCCGGATCCGCTCCTGATACCACTTAATGACGTATTTGATTTTACGAAATCAATAGTCGATTCGACGAATGATTTGGTAGCGGCCTACAAACCAAATTTGTCATTTTATGAGGCTATGGGCATCGAAGGATTAAGAATACTGTTTAGAACCATTAACTATATACGAAATAAAGCTCCGAATGTAGTCATCATTGGAGATGGTAAGAGAGGTGACATCGGTTCAACGAATCTAATGTATGCTAAATCTCTCTTCGATGTACTAGACTTTGACGCTGCGACGGTTAACCCATACGGGGGTTGTGAATCGCTTAACCCATTTTTTGAGTACACTGAAAAAGGGGTCTTTATTTGGTGCCATTCCTCGAATCCGGGATCAACGGAACTCCAAGATCAAATGATAGTTTCTCACGAAGAACGACGAACCTTATACGAACAGGTCGCATTAAATGCTCTCTCGTTCAATGAGGCCCATAATATAGGACTGGTTATGGGATCAACTTTCCCAGATCAACTTGGTAAGATACGTGGGCTTTGCAAAGATATGCCTCTGCTCGTGCCCGGAGTAGGTAAACAAGGCGGTATTTTAGAAGAGTCTGTGGAAAAAGGTCTTGGCGCCACAATACCTAACTTACTTATCAACTCATCTAGAGGAATCCTATATGCGTCCCTAGATAAGGCAGATTTTGACCTGGCTGCACGCGACGCAACCATCAGTATCCGTAACAAAGCAAACAACGTCTTAAGAAAAACAGGCAGGACATGGTCCAATATCTAAATATAGGTGACGTTATCTCACTTAAAAAACCTCATCCTTGCGGGGGGTCTAAATGGGAAATCTACAGAGTTGGTGCGGACATAGGAGTCAAGTGTCTCAATTGCGGAAAGAAGATGTTTATGACCAGATCTGTCCTTGTAAAGATGATGAAAATAGATTCCACTCTCAAATATGATACTGATTCATGAAGCTCTATACTAAAACCGATAGTTGGTATGGTGCATAGGGATAAACAGCGAATACACACTTTACGGGCCAGTCGCGTTGACACTTAATCAGCATAGCTTTAGAATGTAGCCGCCTCTGAAAGGAATAAGAGGGGGGATTTATATGCCTGAGATGGTAATTGATAGCATACGAGTCAGCTTGATGAACTACCAAAGAGTCGTCATTCTTCGAGTAAAAGATTCTGATAGATACTTGCCAATATGGATAGGACCTAACGAAGCTGATGCTATAACTTTAAAACTTCAAGAGGTCTCAGTTCCGAGGCCCTTAACCCACGATCTGTTAGATTCAGTGATCACACGCCTAGGTGCATCAGTAACCCGTATAGTGGTATGTGACCTTAGTAACGACACATTCTTTGCCAAGATCATTATCCAATTTAGCGAAACTGAAATGGAAATTGATTGCCGCCCTAGCGATGCTATAGCTCTAGCGATAAGAACGGAGTCTCCTATTTTTGTGGAAGATTTTGTTTTGGACAGAGCAGGAATCCAAATGGACATAGAGACAGGAAAACCCGTGAGACAGGAAGATAATGAATTTGGCAAACCGGTACCGTTAAATGAAGAGGAATTAAAGAGTCTATCTGCGTTTACTGATTTTATAGACACTCTGAACCTCGAGGATCTAGGTACTCAAGACAAGCCAGGGTCGTCTAATCCTGAGTGACCTTATCAAACAATTGAATCAAAACTTGGTGACAGTACAGTAAGGATTTCGTTTATGCTCGTGAAATTAAGTCCCGTTCGGGATACTCAGACTAGACGGCTAAGACTATTTAGAAATAATCACTACCTGAATAGTATATATTGAGCGTGTTTTTCGGTTGTGATATACTACTCAAGCCTCATTAGGAATCCTTTATGAACTCCAACAAAATGGGAACTATACTCCGTTTATTAGGCGTAGGCTGGTACGTCGGTTTGTGTATCGGCGGTGGAGCTCTGGGAGGCTTGTGGGTAGACCGAAATCTGGATGTAAATCCTGTGTTTACCCTGATAGGACTTGGGTTAGGTATTGTCATTGCAGGCATTGGTATGTACAGAATGTTGAAAGCTGTTTTTATCAGTAAGGATGTTTTCGTAAATGGAGAGGATGTAGATTAGTGACGAGACTTTTACGCAATCCAAAAACTCTTCTTTTGCTGATAATAGTTCTATCTGTATTTCTCATAAGTCTCGGTGGAGGGGCACTAGGCAATGCATTCAGCGGAGGTTACCTAGGTTCACCTATCGCTCACATACAGTTGCCTGCTGAATCAGTGTTAGCAGATCCTCTCTTCGGAAATTTTTATCTCACAAACACCATGCTGGCTACCTGGCTTACGATTGCGATATTGCTCGTCTTTGCGACTCTAGCCACACGAAAGGTATCGGTTGTTCCGGGCAGACTACAAAATCTATTTGAGGTTATACTTGAATTCTTTCTGAATCTTATGGAAAGGATCGCAGGACCCCAAAATGCCAGAAGGTTTTTTCCATTGGTGATGACCATTTTCCTCTTCATCCTTGCGGCTAATTGGGTGGGCATTTTACCAGGGTTCGCCACAATCGGCAGATTTGAACCTGCAACCGAAGTTATACACCATGCCGAAGTAAAGGCAGAGAAAGACCACTCTCATCTCAATCTCGATGAAGTCCATCTACAGGTGTTCGACGGAAACGGGGGTATTGCCATTATGCCCTTTGGTTCGCTAGATTCTGTGATATCCGGTCATGAATTGGAAGAACATGGCGTCGATTCGGGTCAACGTGCCGGGTTACTGGTACCTTTCTTGCGTAGCTCCAATACGGAGGTGAATACCACTTTAGCAATAGCTATAGTAGCTATGGTTATGGTGCACTTCTGGGGTCTAACAAGCCTAGGAGTATTTGGACATCTTGGGAAATTCCTTAATTTCAAAGAGGGCCCAATTGGTTTCTTCGTAGGCATATTAGAGGCAATCGGGGAAGTTGCCCGTCTTATCAGTTTCACTTTCCGTCTTTTCGGAAATATTTTCGCTGGGGAAGTCTTATTAGCAGCTATGGCATTTCTACTTCCTCTTATTGGTATAATACCATTTCTTGGACTAGAGCTTTTTGTAGGTGCAATACAAGCGTTTATTTTTGCTATATTAACGCTGGTTTTTGCATCACTGGCTACAATCAGTCATCACAGTGAATAACATTATTATTAAGGAGATAGACAATCATGGAAGGAAATATAGCAGACGTAGCAGCAGGGTTGGCGATAGGACTGGGAGCCTTAGGACCTGGTTTGGGCATTGGTTTTTTAGCAGCTAAAGCTATGGAGGCCCTTGGCCGCAATCCAGAGGCTGCCGGGGTAATACAGCAAAATATGATTTTGGCAATTGCATTTGCCGAGGCAATAGCCATATACGCACTGGTTGTTGCGATCATCATCAAATTTGTTTAAAACCCTTGGTAAAATGTAGCATATCTTTATAACGCTACATGGAATAAAATGTGAATAAATTTTCTTAGGGAGTAGGCATGGAGGCATTAGGAATAAACCTACCGGGCCTGATTACCCAGTTGGTTAGTTTTGTTATCCTACTGGCGATTCTCTATCGACTTTTATATAAGCCAATTCTAAAGATGTTGGATCAGCGTTCGGAGCGAATTAAAGAGAGCCTCGAAACAGCACAACGGGTTAGGCAAGAGTCGGAGGAGTCTCAACAGGAGATGCAAAGCCAACTGGCATCAGCAAAAGCGGAAGGTCAGCAGTTAATTGAACAAGCTCGAGAAGTAGCGGATCGATACAGAGAGGATGAACTGGCCAAAGCCAGGGAAGATATTCAGTCAGAACGGACCAGAGCTGAAGCTAACATTCAAAAAGAGCTCGACGCTGCTATTGAGGAATTGAGGCGTGAATTCGCCAGCTTAGCGATTACAGCAGCTGAGCGAGTTATTGAAGGCTCCTTAGATGAATCGAGACACGAAGCTATTATCGAGAAGGTACTTGAAGATGCCCCGAAAACATCTTCGAGTTAATGAATTATCTTAAGTATTTGAATACAGGATTTTAATATGCCAAGAGCAGCATCAGCAAGAAGATACGCTCAAGCACTATTTCAAATTGCTCAGGAAAACGACACCCTCGACATATGGGCGGAAGAGCTCATCTATCTATCGTCGATACTTGAGCAGGATGCATTATTACAATTCTTGGATTCCCCGCAAGTGCCAATGAATAATAAATTCAAAGTCATAGAGGAAGCACTGGGAGAGGCAACAAGTCAGCTAGGAAAGAATCTTGTATGTATCCTGTCTTCTAGAAGTATGACCTATTCATTGCCTAATATTTCAGCGGAATATAAGAGGATATTAAATAATGACAAGGGAATTGAAGAGGCAACTGTCGTATCAGCTATTCAATTATCGGCCGAACATATTGCTAAAGTGCAATCTTTTCTCGAAATTATAGTGACGAAAAAAGTAACGATTAACGACCGTGTTGACCCCTCTATTATTGGGGGATTTATAGCTAGGGTTGGTGATCATTTGATAGACGGCAGTACTCTGACACGACTACGAGAACTAAGACGGGAGTTATCTTACTAAATTGCTCCATAACCATATAATATGAAGTTAAATAGTGGAAAAGCGACTTGAAATTTAGGGAGATTTAAATGGCAGTTAGAGGACAAGACATCGCTTCAGTTATAAAGCGACAAATTGAGGATTTTGGCAACGAGTTAACCATGGTAGATGTCGGGGTAGTCGTGGAAGTTGGAGATGGAATCGCTCAAGTCCACGGGCTATCAAATGTAGCGTATAACGAACTCGTGGAATTTGAAGGCGGAATCATCGGAATGGCCCTAAACCTAGAGGAAGACAGCGTTGGCATAGTTATCATGGGAGATCCACTGGCAGTAAAGGAAGGTACGGAGGTGCGAAGTACCGGCCGGATCGTGGAAGTGCCTGTTGGAGATGCTCTAATTGGAAGAGTAGTGGACGCATTAGGACAACCTATAGACGGCAGGGGGTCTCTAAAAACGGATAAGACTCGTCCCGTTGAAATTGTCGCTCCGGACGTCTCAACTCGAATGTCAGTTGACTCACCGGTTCAGACGGGTATAAAAGCTGTAGACGCTATGATACCAATCGGAAGAGGTCAAAGAGAACTAATCATTGG